>CAZRNW010000231.1:0-6090 GCA_964601535.1 uncultured Flavobacteriaceae bacterium | reverse complement strand
TGTATAGAAATCATAAATGATTGGATATTCGAAAGGACCAGTCTCACGGTAAGAATATGATTCTGTTCCGAAAGTGTAACGGTAACCTAATGAATCTACGTGATTGCTATAATGACCATAAGCCATAGTAGCTAAGTGTAACTGACCGTTGATGTCAACTGCAGCACCATAACCTTCGCTACCTTGGAAGTTAGCAACGATTAAATTAGTGTTAGTGTTAACAGGGTATAAACGCTCATAAACACCTCTGAAAGCGATTGGATCAGCGAAATCCTGACCAGGTAATAAACTCCAGCTTGCACCACCGTTTGTAGTTTTATAAACAATTGGCTGAATTCCGCCCATTGCGTTAACATAGTTTCCTGAAGCAGTTCCGCCACGTGAACCTTGTAAAATCACATAACCTACAACACCTGCGTCATCCCAAGCTTGAATTGGAACGCCACCATGAATAAGACTTCCGTCAGTTCTAGCATTTACAGCAGGAGCGAAAGAGTCAGTAGACCAAACAAAAGCACCGGCACTGAACATACCTTTAACCATCATTGCACCACGAGGACCGTAAGCAAGGTTAGTAGTTCCTGCAGGGTCATTTAAAATAGATGCCATAGAACGCGCTAAACCACCATCAATCGATGTGAAAGCATAACGAGAAAAGTGGTGAGGTTTAACAGGAGTTGAAGCAGTTAAAGTTGAATTTAATAAAGCTTGCATGTCAGCAGGAGGTGTGTTATTACCCGGAGTTGTTACTTGCTTGCTTGTATTCCAGTTACCTAACCAACCCGAACCACCTGTTATAGGACCAACACCTACAAAATAAGCATTGTTGATGTTAGTGTTACCAAGTGGGTTAAATAAACCACCATTTGGGTAACGAGCTAAATTAGATGCATCAGCCCAAATACAAGTCTCATCCCAAGTAGTACCTAAGTTAGTTGTCCATAAACCAACAATAGTTCCTGAGTTGCTGTTTGAAGAAGCGGTATAGGTACCGTCTTTACGTGCAATAAATGATACCGCACTAACACCTCTGTTATACTGTAAAGGTTGAGATTGTGATACTAAGTATCCGAACACGTTCATTGAACCGGTGAAGCGGTTAGAGGCAGCAACTTTGTTTCCGTTAATAACGTGTTTAACCGTTTTTACAGGACGAGCAAAAGTTGAAGCATTAGTAATTGTGGGTTCTGGTTTGTCCACATTTCTAGGCATGGTGTTTGAAAAACCGTCAGGTTTAGCCAGCCTACCGTTTTGTGAAAATGCGCCGATAGCTACTAAGAGCGCAGTTCCGATGAGTAGATGTTTTTTCATGTTATTTTATTGGTTTATTTGTTATTAAAATTTAACGTTTAAAAATACTAAAAATCCCTAATTCTGCAAATAAAGAATTTTTGAACAATTCATTAAAATAAAGGGCGAAAATAGTAAAAATTTAATAATATGAAACTTATTTCGACTTTTAATAAATGACCTCAATATTGGAATGCCATTAGTTAAAAACCCGGGGATGGGCTATAGCTAAGTTACAAAATGTTAAAGCGCTTAACTAAAATAAAGCCTGTTATTTAATATCTGGTCGGTTTTAGGCCATAAGTGGTTAAAATATCACCTATTCCTTAATAATCTTCTTAGTCTCAGTAAACGAATCAGTTACGAGGCTAATGAGGTAAAGGCCCGAATTATAGCTGCTTAAATCAAGCGGAATAGTGTTTTCGCCCTGAATAGATTTAACCGTTTTATTTTCGAGTACTCGCCCTAAATAATCGGTTATAAATACTTTAATATCTTGAACTTTATCTAGAGAAATTGAAACGGAAAGCATTCCACTGGATGGGTTTGGAACAACATCAAAAGAGTTTAATTCATTTGGTTTTTCAGGTATATCCAAAATTACACAACCGGTACCAGCCCATCCTCCTCCGTAAAAAGGAAAAACCGAAAAGCTTGTTGCTGTAAATGATACTCCTTTTAAATAATAATGGTCAATAGGTAAACTTCCATCAAGTGTACTATTGTGGGATATAGTAAGAGGAATTTCAAAGGATGTTGTTCCTGTCGAAATTGATTTAGGGCTCATAAAATGGAAATAAGATTTTTGATCAGTAATTAGTAGACCTGTAGATATATTATATCGTGGGGTTTGCCAATTCAAAGTAACATCATAACCTTTCATCTTAATATCAGGAGAAGTGTTCCATTTATCATTTACAACAGTTGTATCAGATTCTGTCCAGCTATAAAATATATTTCTACCATTAGAAGTCCTGCTCATCTGTATTCTTGAATTATAGTCTAATTTTCCGGCCATTCCATTTATCCAAGGATTAGCTAATGTTCCAAAAGGCCCAACGGGCGCTTCCGTTCCCATTGAATCAACTATATGGTAACCCCAACCGCCTGATGATTTTGTATAGAAATCGTAAATAAAAGGATACTCGAAGCTCCCACCATAAGAATAACTATACTGGTTTGCTCCAAAAGAATGAGTGTAATCCAATGAATCATTATGATTACTATAAGCACCAACAACAGTGCAGGCTAAATGTAACTGTCCATTAATATCTACAACAGCATCTATTCCTTCATTCGAAGAAAAGTAGGGAATAATAGCTAAGCTATTTGTGTTGATTGGATAAAGCCGGTTTAATAATCCACCAAATAAAGTCGGAGAACCAAAGTCTTCAGCGGGGAATAAAGCCCAGCTTGCCCCGCCATTTGTTGTTTTATAAACTATTGGCTTGTAACTTTTCATACATGGTGTACCGCCGCAGGGTACTCCTAACATTATGACATAACCAACCACGCCTGCATTATCCCAGCATTGAATCATTTTCTCATTTAAGTATTTACTCCCATCAGCGCGGTTCATTACACAAGGAATAAAAGAATCTACACTCCAAACAAATACACCGGCGCTAAATATTCCTTTTACCATTGCAGCGCCCCGCAAACCAAAGATTGCATTTGTTGTTCCATTAACATCATTTACAATATTCGCAATGGAACGTGTTAAGCCTCCATCAACAGTTGTAAAAGAATAACGGGAGAAAGCATGTTTTTTAATTGTTGGACTTGCATCTAAATGCGCTTGCTGATCAATACCCGCTGTGTTTGTACCTGGAGTGGTAATTTGTTTACTGGCGTACCAGTTCCCTGTCCACCCCGCACCACTTGTAAGTGGTCCGCAACCTGTCATATAAGCATTATTAATATTTGTGTTTCCAAGTGGATTATAAATTCCACCTTGAGGATAACGCGCCAAATCAATTGCGTTCGCCCAAATGCAAGTTGAGTCCCAACTCGCACCGGCATTAGTCGAATACATTCCAACTATTGATCCCGAATTCCCATTTGAACTCACCGTATATGTTGAACTTTTGCGATGAATAAAACTTACTGCATTTACACCAGGGTTATATTGCAAAGGTTTCGATTCAGAAATTAAAACACCATGTGCATTCATCGAGCCGGTAAAACGAGTGGCGGTTACAGCAGTTGTTTTCAAACCGGTATTTATTATGTGTTTTTGTTTAACCGGATTTGTAGAATTGTTTTTAGTATCCGTGAAATCCAAATTATTTTGGATTCTGTTTTGCCCATTTTTAAAGCCCATAATTTTTTTATTCTTATCGCTATTCTGCGAATGAGAATAAAAAACAAATAAAAATGAAATGATGAAAAGTAAAAATCTATTCATGCGAATAATTTTAGGTGAATAATAAAATATTAATCGCGGGGGATATAATAAATGTACAAAATCTATTTTATATCCGCAAAACTGCTTACGGCTATAATCTGAATTTTACGTTCGCGGGCGGCATACGGACTGTAAACCGAATTTTTAACATCCTTCACATCATCACTCACTATGCTTTTGGGAAGTTCACCAATCTGGACATCAGTTAAAAGCAAATAGTTTTTTGTGGAGTCTTCCTCGTTAATATACTTTTTGAACATCCCCTCTTTATACTCGTAAAAATAATTGCGCAAACTGCTGATGCGGCGTTTGGCAAGATTCACATTGTATTCTGTACTTGCCAGCGGACTGCAGTAACCTTTCATGGTAATTTTTACTTTTTCGCCGCGCGCTAAAACATCTTCCATAAGAGCGGCAAATTTTTCCAGATCATGCATGCCGGCATCAACGCTGTCTTCAAAAAAATTGGTAAGTCTGTTTATTGCCTGCTTTTCTTCGGTTGTATCAAGTCCCGCCGGATATTCCTGAAAATATTTTGGTTTTAAAGCAATGTAATCTTCGTAAGTCTTTTTGTAATTTAATTTAGTTGTAATGGCCAGCGTTTTTTTGTCGGGCTCGTCGTTATGAAAATACAAAGTGAGCGGACATAAAATTTTTAATTGGTCCATGATCACTTTAACGGTATCAACCGGTTTTGGCGGCTCATCAACTTTGAATGGCTCTACATCAAAACAATAAATATCGTTGCAGCAGCTTTGTTTTTCTTCAAAGTAAGAACCGATTCTATTCGATGAAATGTAAACTTTATTTTTCTTCGCATTTAAACTGTAATAAATATCGTTGTAACTGCTGTTAATCGGGTAACCTTCATTTTCAGGTTCTGCAAATTCACCTTCTTTAAATTCACTCTTAAAAATATCGAAACCCCCCATGCCTTTATGCCATGTGCTGCTGAAGTGTAATGTATTGTTTTCTTTTACAAACCAGGGTGTGATTTCATCTTCGGCAGAATTAATTTTTTTCCCCGCATTTACAGGTGTAGCGAAATTTAAATCACTGTCGAATGTACTGTACCAAATATCAAAACCGCCTTGTCCGCCCTTGCGTGTACTGCTGAAAAACAAAACATCTTTTCCGTTTAATTTACTGCAATTGGGTTGTGTGTTATTGGATTGATAAATATTAATAGGAGGAGGCAGGGGTTTTAAAACGGTCCATTTCCCATTGATGTATTGCGAAAAATAAATCTGACAATTATAATCAACTGTAGTTAAAGCATTGCAGCGCGATACGAATATTTTTGTAAAATCTTCATTAAAACTGGTATTGGCATTGTGAATATTTGATGCATTAAATAAACTGTCGAGTGCCTTTGCTTTTTCCCAATGCTCGTTTAATTTTTTGGAGGTATATAATTTATTGAAGGTAATATTGTTTTTATCTCGCTTACTGCTGTTCGTGTTCCGTAATGATGAAAAGAACAGGACAGTATCCAATTCGAAGGCTGCATATTCACTCACGCGGCTGTTTACGTTACTATCGAGATGCTCAATTTTTACGTTTAAAGGATTTGCTAATAATATTAATGACAAATCACAAGCTTCGGCTTCTCGGGTTGCTTTGGTAACTAATTGCTGACGGAATTTATCTTTGTTACTTTTATTTTTTTTCGCGTATTTCTCAAAATATTTTTTCGCGTCTTTGTATTTGCCCTGTCCTTTTAAAATCGTGGCCATCCACAAAGGAGTTTCCGGATACATTTTGGCATTATCTTCTTTCATTACTTTATCGTACCAATGATAAGCAATATCAAAATCGTAATTTAAACGCGAAGCCTCAGCATATTTATACTGGTAAATAACCTGACTGGAGTCCAGTAAAATTAATTGATTAAAATATTGTGCCGCCTGAAAATAATCTTTCTCCCCAAAGCTTGCAGTTCCTTTTGTGTATAAATCTTTTTTTAAGTTTTTGCCCTGTGCCGATAAAAAAGCGGGTGACGCAATGGCAAGAATGAGCAACAGATATATGAATTTTCTTCCCTTCACAAATTACATGAATACCGGACAAACACGTTTTTTGGCAATAAACGGACGGTAACGTTTAATAATGTGTGTAATAAAAATCTCGAAGGCACCGCGTCGGTTGGTGGCGGCTAAAAATTTACTGGTATTTAAATCATAAGCTATACCTGCACTTGTTGTTTTATAAGTATAACCGAGGCGGGCAATAAATGCATCGCGTGTTCTTAAATATAGCCCTAATGAAACGCCATTGTTTATTTCGGTATTGAGCATGTATTTAATGTTTGCTCCCGGCACAATCTCGTTATATTTCCCCTGATGAGAATATAGAATTTCGGCTGGGGGATTTAATTTTTTGTTGTCGGTGAG
>CAZRNW010000230.1:0-6092 GCA_964601535.1 uncultured Flavobacteriaceae bacterium | reverse complement strand
GGTGAAGCCGGCATGGATTGGGCTTTATCAGAAATCTTAGGCATGAAATGGAGATTAAAAAAACAGTAAATATACGGATTTTAAACGGGTGCATTGCAAGGTTAATTTTAATTAAATGTTGATAGAAATTGTGGGGGAGGGCTAAGAAAAGCGTATATTTGACGGTTAATTTTTTATGACCGAAGAACAAGTTGTTGCTGCCGAACCAAGGCAATTGTATCCGTATCAGGCTGAAGCTGTAGAAAACATTTTTAAGCGTCTGGTAGATTTACCTCCTAATGCCAATTTATTATTTCAATTACCAACCGGCGGAGGTAAAACCATTATTTTTTCTGAAATCGCACGCCGTTATATTGAAAAATATAAACGCAAAGTGCTTATTTTAACGCACCGCATCGAGTTAAGTAAACAAACTTCAGATGTTTTGGGTGAGTTGGGAATTAAAAACAAAGTCATTAATTCTGAAGTTAAAGATTTACCTGCACAAAGTGAATACGGTTGTTTTACGGCTTTAGTTGAAACGCTGAACAACCGATTACAGGAAAATGATCAGTTTTTGGAAGATATTGGTTTGGTGATTGTCGATGAGGCGCACAATAATTCCTTCCGAAAAATTTTCCATTATTTTAACGATATTAATATTTTAGGCGTTACCGCTACACCTTTAAGCAGCAATAAAAAATTACCGCTTTATCAAACATACAGCGATTTAATAGTAGGACAAAGCATTCCGAATTTAATTGAGCAGGGCTATTTATGCGAAGGCGTTACTTATTCTTACGATGTAAATTTGAGTTCGCTTCGTATTGGTACTACCGGTGAGTTTACTGTTGGTTCGCACGAAACTTTATATACTCAGGCAATTATGCAGAGTAAGTTAATTGAGGCTTACGAAGAGGTTGCTAAAGGAACAAAGACTTTAATTTTTAACGCAGGTATTTTAACCAGCCGCGCCGTTTACGAAACCTTTAAGAAAAAAGGTTATCCGGTAAAACATTTAGATAGTACTTTCAGCGATAAAGAACGCGCCGAAACTTTAGAATGGTTCCGTAATACAAAAGATGGCGTTTTATCTTCAGTAAGTATTTTAACAACAGGTTTTGATGAACCCGAAGTGGAAACTATCATGCTGAACCGTGCGACAAAATCGTTGACGCTTTATCATCAGATGATTGGTCGCGGCAGCCGTGTACTTCCTCAGAAAAAACAATTTAAAATTCTTGATTTAGGAAATAATTCACGCCGTTTTAATTTATGGCAATATCCGATCGATTGGAAACACGTTTTCGTAGCACCGCATTTATACCTTGAGCACCGTTATAAAGATGAGTGGGATTACGAATTGGAAAACGATTACGAAATGCCTCCTGAAATTAAAGAACGTTTCTTAAACTCGTCTCAGGAATCATTTATTGTGCGCGACCGTTACTTAGCTTGTTTGCGCCGCGGATTAAAACCTCAGGTTGTAATTGATGAATCAATTGAAGATCATTTCGGGCGTATTAAAGATAATGCGGCTGATTTCGATGAGGCTTTTGAATTATTTAATTTATTGAGCGAAGAAATGAAATACCGTGTAAAACAATTCGGTAAATGCATTAACGCTACAAATAATTATACCGATTGGTTAGCTCAGTCTTACGCCAGCAAAATGCGCCGCAGATTGATGAACTTTTTTGCAGAGTAATGAATCTTTTCAAGGTATATAAAATTTCGGGCATCGTTTCGCTGGTGTTCGGTATACTTGCTGCTTGTTGTTTAATTAGTGTACGTACAATTCCTTTTGGTTTATTATTTTCAATTCTTGGATTTATTCTGGCCGGGGTAAATGTGTTTTTGGATACCAAACATGAATTCTCTGGAAAAAAGTATCCATTGGGTTATGCCGGAATGATTTTATCATCATTACCCGTTGTGTTTTTATTGATTATGATTTTCAGGCGTTAATTGAATACAGTCAGCAAATATTTTTCATTAATAAAATTCAGTCATACTGTTTTTGCATTACCATTTGCCATTATCGGTTTTTGTCTGGCTATTTATTCGGGCAAGGCAATTTTTAGCTGGGAAAAATTACTTTTGGTAATTGGCTGTATGGTTTTTGCGAGAAGTGCGGCTATGGCTTTTAACAGATATATCGACAGAACCTTTGATGCGAAAAACCCGCGCACAGCCATCCGCGAAATTCCGGCAGGGCAAATAAAGCCAAGGTCGGCAGCAATATTTACTTTAATAAGCGCAGCATTATTTATGATTTGCGCTTATTTCATCAATAAATTGTGTTTTTATTTATCGCCTGTTGCCTTGCTGGTAATTTTGGGTTACAGTTTCACAAAAAGATTCACGCCCTTATGCCATTTAATTTTGGGATTGGGATTAAGTTTAGCGCCAATAGGAGCTTATTTAGCTTTAACGGAGCGCTTCGATGTATTGCCAATCCTTTTTTCGGTTGTTGTTTTCTTTTGGGTAGGCGGATTCGATATCATTTTTGCATTGCAGGATGAAGAGTTCGACAAGAGTGAAGGTTTAAAATCCATTCCCGTGTTAATGGGGAAAGCCAAAGCTTTACGTTTATCCGAATTCATGCATTTGATTGCAGCCTCTATTGTTGTTTTCGCATTTTTCTATGGCGGATTTTCCTGGATTTATGCTTGCGGAGCTGCTGTTTTCATCGGACTTCTGATTTATCAGCATTTAATTGTAAAACCTAACGATTTAAGCCGTGTTAACCTCGCTTTCGGAACCAGTAACGGCGTTGCAAGTGTTATTTTCAGTCTTTTTGTTTGTCTGGATATTTTCCTTGTCTAGTCTTCCGGCAACATTTAGATAAACACCCCTTTTCTCACCCCTAAATATTTTTTTGCAGGTTAAAAATAAGATTAAATTTGTTGCTCAATTCTTCATTATGGAAGTAAAAGACATTAAAGACACTCAATTAGCACAAAATCCTGTAATAGGACAAATGCTCATAAACAATCACGAACAGATTGTTTTCTGTAATGATAATGCAACAGGTTTAAAAGCAATAATCGCTATTCATAATACAGTTCTTGGTCCTTCTTTAGGCGGAACCCGCATGTGGAATTACAATAATGAAATGGAAGCATTAACAGATGTATTGCGTTTATCGCGCGGAATGACATACAAATCATCTGTAGCAGGATTAAATTTAGGTGGCGGAAAAGCTGTGATTATTGGTGACGCGAAAAAAATAAAAAACGAAGCTTTATTGCGCCGTTTCGGGAAATTTGTAGATAGTTTAGGCGGAAAATATATTACTGCAGAAGATGTGGCCATGAGTAGCCGTGACATGGAAATCATTCACATGGAAACAAAATACGTAAGCGGTTTACCTGAAAACATGGGTGGCAGCGGTGATCCTTCTCCTGTTACAGCTTATGGTGTTTATGTGAGTATGAAAGCCAGCGCAAAAGAAGCCTGGGGCAGCGATAGTTTATCCGGAAAAAAAGTTTTGGTACAGGGTATTGGTCATGTTGGCGAAAGTTTAGTGAATCATTTAACCAAAGAAGGCGCTAAAGTTTATATTAATGATATCAGTGAAGAAAGAGTGAAAGACGCCGTTGCAAAATACAAGGCAGAAGCAGTTGCGGCGGATAAAATGTTTGATTTGGATATTGATATTTATGCGCCCTGTGCTTTAGGGGCATCAGTAAACGATGATACATTAGGTCGTTTAAAATGCAAAGTTATTTGCGGTGCAGCAAACAATCAGTTAGCTGATGAGAAAAAGCATGGTGAAATGGTTGTATCGAAAGGTATTATTTACGCCCCGGATTTTGTAGTGAACGCAGGCGGAATTATCAACGTGTTTTATGAATTAGAAGGTTATAACCGTGAACGCGCATTAGCACACGCCGAAAAAATTTACGACACCACCTGGAATATTTTCCAAACCGCAAAAGCAGAAAAAATCCCAACTTACGCCGCCGCTAACCGTTTGGCAGAAAAGAGAATTGAAGCTATTGCAAGAATTAACGCTGTATTGTAATTAATAAAAAATTAACCAAAAATAATTCGTAACTCGTACTTCGTAAATCGTAATTCTAAAAACCGTTCTTTATGCTCAACCGCCGATTCCTCCGTATTAAAGTCATGCAAGTGCTGTACTCTTTCTTCCAGCACGAAAACGCGGATATAGCTTTGTTCGAAAAAGAACTTTTTAAAAGCCTCGATAAAGTTTACAATCTCTATATTTATGTTTTAGCCCTTTTTACCGATTTGCATCACAATGCATTGATGGTAATTGATGAACACAAAAACAAACGCTTACCTACTGAATCGGATTTAAACCCTAATCTTAAATTCATTAATAACAGTTTACTTGTAGCTTTAGCTGAAAGTTCCGAATTAAAAAAAGAAATTGAAAAACAAAAAGTATCCTGGCAAAATAATTATGATGTAGTCCGCAAATTATACAATGAAATTTGTGCGAGTGAAGACTATAAAGCTTATCTCGCGGCTCCGGCAACCGGAATTCAGGAGGATAAAAACCTGCTCATTAATATAATTGTGAATCATTTTGATGAGCATGATTTATTAAACCACGTTTTCGAAGAGCAAAACATTCATTGGGCAGATGATACATTTTTAGCATTTAACTCAGCTATCCGCACCTTTGAGTTATTCGACGGAAAATTCAAATTAATGCCGCTGTTAAAAGATGCGGAAGACGATAAATTATTTGCCTCTACTTTATTCAAAAAAACCATTCAGTACAAAGCCCAATATGAGGAATTAATAGAGGCGCATACTAAAAACTGGGAGCTCGATCGTATTGCCAATATGGATATGCTTTTAATGAAAATGGCAATAGCCGAAATCCTACATTTGAAAAATGTACCTGTAAAAGTATCCTTAAACGAGTATATCGATATTTCGAAAGAATACAGTACGCCAAACAGTAAAACCTTCGTAAACGGAGTTCTCGATAAAATTATTCTTCAGCTAAAACGAGAAAATAAAATCGAAAAAACAGGCCGTGGTTTGCAGGAATAATTAGCTTTGGTTCTATCTATCTAATTCTCAATACTGAACTGTCTGCATTGAGCTTTCCGCCTAGGCGGAGAAGTGTTAATACATTGTTAAAAGTGCTTCTTTGTCTCCCAATTTATTTTTTCTAATATTAGCTTTTAAGTAAAACCTATCCCGCGTATGAAGAAGTATTTCGCTTTACTATTATGTTCGCTTTTTGTTTTGAGTTTAACTGCTCAGAAAAAAGATAAAGACAAAAACGAAGACACATTCCAGAAACTCCCACAAACTTTATTGGTGGAAATTAATAAGTTCCGAAAAAGCAAAGGTCTCGATTCTCTTGAGATGAATGATATGCTGAAAAATGCTGCTATGTTAAGTGCTGCAAAATTTGATGATGGTGGACAGGCGAAGGTTGATGTGTCGAAGACAAAAAAGAATCTTAAAAAAGTAGGAGCAACTTCAAAGGGAGAAGAATGTTTAATGAGTGCCCCTGTAAGCAAAGGCCGCGAAAATTACAGTGTTGATGATGCAGCAAAAGTTATTTACACGCGTTGGGAGAATAACAAGAAGGATTTTCCTATTCTTCTGAATCCAAAATATGTTTATGTAGGGATCAGTTATATCATGAGCGAAGATGGCAAAAAAGTTTATGCTTCTGCTGTTTTCGGCGGATATGATATCACGAACGATGGTGCTAAAATGGGCAAAGAATTACCTGTTCCGTTCAACACCAAATCAAAAAAAATGAAGGCGCCAGACTTAAAAGGCTGCAAGAACTGCGAGAAGTTCAAGAATTACGATAACCTTCAGAAAGGAATTTATGTCGCGAATGGCAAAGTGTATTTGAAATACAACAATATGAAGGAATTAAAAAAATTCCTGAAAAAACCCAAAGACGGATTGGCGGTTGACATCGTTCAAAGAGGGCAATACGACAAAGAAAATTATAATATCATGGACAACAACCTTTATAACAAAGGCATCATGAGCAAAGTAATTTATAAGGATAAATTCTTCAAGAAAAATTTAATTAAACCGGATCCTAAGGCGAAGAAAAAAGTCCGCAATAATAAGATTGAAGTGGAAATGGCAAAGAT
>CAZRNW010000229.1:0-6108 GCA_964601535.1 uncultured Flavobacteriaceae bacterium | reverse complement strand
ATAACCGCTTAAAAAACTTCGGGTATTAATGCAAAAAACCCGGAATTAATCCCGGGCTTTTACAAATAAACCACTCGAAAATTATCTTTTTCCTAGAACCACTTCTTTTTCAGGCTCTGCCATTGCCATATCTTTTGATGGGGCATTTAAACGAATAAGTAAAGCTTTTTTAATATTGTTAGCATAAATATCATTACCCTCAAAAGATTCAATGTTATCGTGATAACTCAGAATTGCCAACGGGAAATCCAAAGCCTCAGGGTCTAAATACTGAGCTTCATTATTGCTTATTGGTTCTTCAACCTCAAAACTCACCATAAATTTCTCTTCCTGGTAACTTGGTAAAGCGGTATTCACACTTATTATTTTTGAAACACAATCGCTCTTATTAATCTTAACACCGTACCAAGCGTTTCTATTCATGTAAAAGGTGAAATTTTTACCGGCTTTAACAATTTGCGAAGAAATAACTTTGTCGTTTTGTACTAACTGAACGGTATAAGAGTTTCCTGCACTTTCTTTGGTTTTGGAAACTTTACCGTTAATTTTTAAACATAAGGTATCGTCGTTTGAATTTACCTTAGTAAGATTCGACGAATACATAAGATTGCATACAAATGCAAATGCTGTTACTGCGATGGCTTTAATTATTGTTTTTGTTTTCATGGTATGTTTGTTTTAATTATGACACAATATTAAAGCAGAAAAAAAAGAGAATTAAAACAGAAACCCTTCATTTCTTACATGAGTTAGATGAAAGGCGAAAAAACGCGCCTTTTCTGGCTTTTTGAAAGCTTATACAGTCTGGCATGTAAGAAAAATCGAGTTTTTGTATAATAATAGATGGGTCAATCTTTGCTTAAGGTAAGCGACATAGGTATCTTTATTGTAGAGACCCAGGCCCGGCCTTTCAATTTATATGAAGGATGCACTTAAATATTGTTACTTCTTTTTTTCTTGCCTATTCTTAGGAAGTCTTGTTTCCGTTAATGCGAATCCTTCCGATTCGCTGAAAAATATTATTAAGTCCTCAAAACCTGACACCAATAAGGTAAATGCTTTATTGGCTTTAGCCAAATTAAATAAGGATGCCGTTTTTTTTGATGCCGTTAATCAGGCTCTCGATTTAGCACAACAAATCAGTTATAAAAAAGGGATTGCTGCCGGACATATGGCATTAGGAAAATACCATTATCATAAAGAGAATTTTTCTATTTCGCTTTTGCATTGTATCACGGCCTTTAATATAGCGAAAGAAGTAAAGGATAATTGTACGATGGCTCAGGCTTGCCTTTATATTGGTTATAATAATTTTTTGAGTCAGCCCGATATTTCTCTTAAATATTACTTTAAATGCATTGAGCATTGCCGTTTTGCTGATTGTAAGTGGATTGCCGCTTATGGTTACAGCGCCATTGGAAACGTTTATGAATCACGTGAAGATGCTGCTGTTGCTTTGCGGTATTATAATATGAGTCTTCAAATTCGTAAAAAAGCGGGTAGCCCTCAAGAATTAGTTTCTTCCTTAATAGAAACTGCAAGGGCCTTTAACCGTTTACAGGATTATCATAAAAGCACTGAGTTGATTAATGAAGCTCTGGGAATTGCCGAAAAAAATAGTGGCAATGAACAAAACCTGGTATATCTCTACGAGATGACCGGGCACGATATTGCAGGAAGGCTTAATGATTATCCTAAAGCACTTGATTATTTTTTAAAGTCCTATAATCTTGCACAAAAAAATAATTTATCGCAGGCCAATAGTGTAAAACCAATAGCAGAAACCTATTTGAAGTTAGGTGATTACAAAAAGTCATCAAAATATTTTAAAGTATACAATGATTTACTGGAGCTAAACCAAAGAAAAAGACTAAAAGAATTATTAAAAGCTGAAGAAGTAATTAAGAAAGAATTAGAGAATGAAAAATTAATGGGCGAGGCTGCTGAAAGAGAAATAAGCAAAATGAATATTCAGAAACAGCAGATGTATCTTTATATTTATGTTATAGGAATATTGGTGCTGATTGCCTTTCTGTGTTTTATTTACCGGAATTACCGTTTAAAAGAAAAATTAAATCAGGATCTAGAAAAACAGGTAAAAGAACGCACTTCGGATTTGCAAAACCTCGCGAATCAATTATTGCTATCTGAAAAACGATTAATGGATACAAATAGGGAACTTGAGTCTTTCATCTATCAAACCTCACACGATTTAAAAAGCCCGCTGGCTTCTTCAAAGGGTTTGGTAAATCTGGCCATTAATACAGAAAA
This sequence comes from uncultured Flavobacteriaceae bacterium, assembly GCA_964601535.1. Lineage (GTDB taxonomy): Bacteria > Bacteroidota > Bacteroidia > B-17B0 > Aurantibacillaceae > JAHEYG01. The sequence goes on along the minus strand of CAZRNW010000229.1, from coordinate 3,837 downwards.
GCCGGAAGAAGCCTGGGATTATCTGCGTCTTATTAGTAAATCGCTTGACAAGCTGGATTGGATTCTGGTTACTTTATACGAAGTATCTGTTATAAGGAAAGGCGTTGTTTCCATTAAAGAAATTAATATAGAAGGAATAATTACCTCTTTGTATCAAAATTTAAGCCATGTAGCAAATTACGACAGAATAAAATTTAAGGTAACAAATAACCTGAAGCAACCATTTTATTCTGATGAGATATTAATGCAAACGGTACTCCGGAATATTCTTGAAAATGCAGTGAAATATAGCCAGCTTGGTATTTTAGATCCTTTTGTCAGTATAACCCTAAGCAGCGAAGGCGATAACAACATAATTATTGTTGAAGATAATGGAGTAGGGATAAAAGAAGAATACAAGGACAAAATATTTGATCCGTTTGTGCGTGCAAATAATGACAGAAAAGGTTCCGGTCTTGGTCTTTACATTGTTAAAAATGCCATAGATAAATTAAGCGGTAAAATTGAACTAATAAAATCAGAGCCGCATGTTGGCACGGTTTTCCGGATGCAATTCCCGAAGCAATATCCTATTTAAATTCCGCTGGTTTTTTAACCTGCGGATTCTTTGGTAAATTTTTCGCTATTACTTTCTGAAACGATTCTTTTTGCACAGCGTATTCTTTCTGTAAATCAGTTATCGATTCCAAGTGAGTGGCGTTTGGTTTTGATTCCATTCCGCAGAAGGTACCGTAAAGTTTGGAAACTTTTTCGCGTAAGCGCTCTTCATCAGCGAAAATAGAAGTCTTCTTAGTTGCCATGAATTCAGCTTTCACCTTTTGTAAATCATCAAAAAATAGTTGCGCATTTTTATTTTTCTTATAGGCAATCGTATCTTCTTTCAGACTTTTCTGATAAAAAGAAATACTGTCGATGGTGTTGTTTACATTATTGTAAAGCGTTTGTATGGCCATGGCATTTTCGTAAACCTGCTTACGGTCTTCCAATGTCAGGTCTTTATTCTTTTCATCGTGTATGCATTTTACAGTGCCTGTGTATTCTTTATCTTTTGTCTTTACTTTAACAGTGTAAGTTCCGGGCATTACCATTGGAGCCGTGAATCCTGCTCCATCAAATTTTGTACTCCCGGCGGCAACTTTGGGGGGCGTACCTCTTAAATTCCAGAATACTTTGTTCACCCCTTTTCTTATTCCACCGGGCATGGTTTGCAGTAAAGTACCTTTATCATCATAAACTTCAACTGTAATTTTTCCTGTTGCTAAACGTTGCTTTAAATAATAATTAATCGTTGGAATTTCCGAAGGATTCCCGGCGCCCCATCCGCCGCTTACTTCCGGGCCACCCCAACCGAATTTACCGTTGGTTAAAGTAATATCAGGGGTTTGGAATAAATAAAAATCCTGTTCCCATATTTCTTTCGTGAGATTACGCATCGGGCGTATATCATCTAGAATATAAATTCCTCTTCCGTGTGTGCAAACAATTAAATCGTTTGTTACAGGATGTATTTGTAAATCGCGCACCAAAGAATATTCAGGAATATTATTTTTCATCCTGAACCAGTTTTCTCCGCCGTCAAGTGATGCAAATAACCCCATTTCGGTTCCTAAGAATAATAAATTTTTGTTTTGAAGGTCTTCCTTAATTTTATGTGCGAATCCTGTAAACTCCGGACTATTAATCCGCTTCCAGGTTTTCCCCATGTCGGTACTTTTTCCTAAATAAGTTTTATGATCGCCGTACATGTGATTATCGAAAGTTGCGTATACGGTATTTTTATCAAAGTGTGAAGGCTCTATGCTGCTCACCCAGGCCTGATTTGCAATTCCGCTTTTAGCAATGGCTGCGGAAGTATTTACCCATGTTCCGCCGGCATCGGTTGAATATTGCAAATTACCGTCATCAGTTCCTACCCAAATTAAATTTTCATCAAAAGGTGATTCAGCTAATGTAAAAATGGTGCAATGATTTTCTGCAGATGTATTGTCTTCACTTAATCCGCCGCTTTCTTCTTGTTTTTGTTTAGCTTTATTATTGGTTGTTAAATCACCGGAAATACGTTTCCAGTTTCTTCCCTGATCGGTTGATTTGTATAAATACTGAGCGCCTACGTATAAGTTCTTCGGATTTTTTGCACCTGTTACAATTGGTGTGTTCCAGTTCCAGCGTAATTTATCTTCTTTGCTTGTTTTTTGAGGCTGAATGTATTCGCCTTTCATGGTACTTAAATCAGTCCTGAACATATTGCCTCCCTGATATTCGGAATAAACAACTTTTCCATCCGCATCCGGAACAGTCCAGAAACCATCACCTCCGTTTACACGGTCCCAATTTCCGTTTCCAATTCCTCCCGGTGCTGCACTCGGCGCCATCCAGCTTCCGTTGTCCTGCAAACCACCGTAAATATTATAAGGCTCTTTTAAATCGTAAGTTGCATGATAAAATTGTCCAACAGGTAAACCGTGATTGAATTGCCAGGTTAATCCTTTATCTACGCTCATATAAACGCCCCCGTCTGTTCCTAAATACATCACATTTGTATTGCTTGGATTAATCCATAAAGCATGCATATCGCTGTGCACCCAACCGCCATCACTGCTGGCTTCACTAAAAGAATAACCGCCGTCATCGCTATAACCAAATACAAATGCCGGTCTGTAAACACGTTTCGGATTTTTAGGATCAACAACAATGGTGCTGAAATAAAAAGGACGTGCTTTTACATTTAGAGGCGCACTTTGTTCTTTCCATGTTTCACCTGCATCAGAAGAAATATATAATCCCATGTTTTTTGCTTCTACAATCGCAAACATTTGCTTTGGATCACTTGGGGCTAATGTCATTGCAATACGTCCGAATGGTTTTGCAGGCAAACCGTTTTTAATTTCTTTCCAGGTTTTTCCCGCATCGGTACTTTTGTATAAACCGCTTCCGTTTCCTCCCGAGTTAAAACTGAAAGGCTGGCGGCGGAATTGCCACATGGAGGCAAAAAGTGTATTTGGATTAGTTGGGTCCATTAGTAATTCAGCGCAACCTGTTTTATTATCAATGAAAAATATTTTTTCCCAGGTCTCACCACCGTTAGTTGTTTTATAAACGCCTCTGTGTTTACTGTCGCTCCATAAAGCGCCCGGTACTGCTGCATAAATTATTTCAGTATTCTCCGGATTAATTACAAGGCGCGAAATATGTTCAGTGCTGTCTAGTCCTATTTTTTTCCAGTTATCACCGCCATCTGTTGTTTTGTACATGCCGTTCCCGATAGAAACTGAGTTACGCATATTGCTTTCTCCGGTTCCAACATAAACTGTTTTCGGATTTTTCTGGTCAATTGCTAATGCACCAATGGATTGACAATATTTATCAAACATTGGTTTGTAAGATGCGCCTGCGTTGGTGGATTTCCAGACACCGCCGCCTGCTGTGCCAATGTAAATTGTTTTTCCTTCATCGCTGTTTACGCCTTCAATCGAAGTTATTCGTCCGCTCATTGTACCAGGACCGAGTGCTCTGGCTTCGAAGGCACCGAATATAGAAGAGTTTACAACAGTTTGAGCATTTGCATGAAAACAAAGCGCAAGAAACGATAAGCCAATTAGTTTTTTCATAACGGGAGATAAAAATTCTTAAAACAATAATATCATTCTTAAAATCTGCAGATTATTTTGTTGCAGGTGGTGTTGTTGGTTTAAATAATGCTTCGTCGATTTTTGGGTTAATATCTAAAGCAGTAACCTGTGTTTCACCCCAGCCTCCAATGATACTGTAAGGATAAACAATACCAATGTCGGTTTTTTTGTAATCGCCATACGTTGTTGAATTCTCCATTTCTTTTCC
>CAZRNW010000228.1:0-6113 GCA_964601535.1 uncultured Flavobacteriaceae bacterium | reverse complement strand
ACCATGTCTGCCGAATTCCTTAAGGATAGAATTCAATATTCTTCCTTTATGCAATCTGGCCATTCCTTTAACATTCTCTGCAATGAAAGCTGCCGGCTTCTTTTCTTCTAAAAATTTACCCATTTCTTTGTACAACAAACCTCTCTCGTCAAAGGGGTCTTTTGTAGGATTAACGGTACTGAAAGATTGACATGGGAATCCACCTACAACAATATCTGCATCGGGAGCGGTTGCCGCATCATAGTTTTTAATGTCTTCAACTAATGCTTTGTGTCTAAAATTTGCATTGTATGTTGCAACAGCTTTTTTATCGTTATCAACCGCCAATACAACATCCACAGGAAGTTTTTCATATCGGCGGTTAAGGAATGTAAATCCTCCTACCATACCTAAATCTGATCCACCACAACCGCTAAATAATGATATTACTTTCAGTTTTTTACCAGTTTTTTTCATATATTTATACCTCTACAAACTGACCGCAATCTTTATTCAGTATAACCTTAAAACCGGTAGGCTCGAGTGTAAGCAATCCTTTCGTTTCTTTTTCAACCGGATTCTTTACTATAAATAACTTTACAGTCTTATTTACTAAAAATACTCTATAAATATAGTAAGAGTTTTGATAACTTTTTGCAGCATTCCATTCATTCGAAGACATAGGGAACCAAGTAAGGATTAGCGTATCAGGAGGGTATGTCCTATTCGTCGTCTTAACTTCAATATGCTTTTTTACCTCTAAATCGTCCCACTCCAGAGATTGGATATCATACCCGAGCGTAGTATCGTGGGAAACTTTAGCGACTAAACCTACTTTGTCGGGTCTCAAAGCCTGAATTTTAGTTCTCTCATACTTAAGAACAAAGTTTTCACCCAGATCCCCAATGTTTTTTAGCTGTTGCATAACAGGTTGAGGGAACTCATCTTTAGTTTCTGACAACTCTTCTTTCTCAATAATCTCGTTGAAGGCACTAACTGGTGTCGACAATTTGGACTCCTCTAATTTATCCATACTTCCAAACCATAAATCCCATTCTGTTTCCGTTTGTTTCCTGGCTTCTGGAGAGTCAATAAAATTATTCGGAAATTTAAAGAGGAGGTCGTTACCGATTATCGCATCGATTGATTTGAGTGCGGAATCATTCAACTTAAATGTATTATTTTCCTCATTTATTGATAGCAGGTTTGCCAGTGTTAAATACCCCATAAACTCTCTTCCGTGTTGGCTTAAATTACTGCCGCCGTCGTATCTGATTTTTCGTTCTCTGTTGGTAATTAAAGTTTGAAGTACTTCATCTGCAGACAGTTTTCCTGTAGTTACTCGTAAGTCATTAAATATTAAATTTGACACTTCCGCACCGCTAATAGAAAAAGTATTTCCATATTTTTCAACTGCTTTCTTTAATAGAGTAAGAATAAATTGTGCGGGCTTGAATTTTACCCCTTTTTGCAGCTGTTCTACTGTCGCGTGTGGAGTGTTTATTCCGTTCGGAAACTGAAATTTATCCACGAAACTTTTAAAAAACAGGTAATAGTCCTGTTTTTCCCATAAGGTTTTTGTCCTATCCGACGGTTGCACCAGATTATCTTCAGACAGATACGTTAAACCGAATAACGCGATCATTTCTGTCCTGTGGTTTGCTAATGTTTTTTCTGTTACGGTTCTGTATTTGCCATACTCTTCATCGAAATCACGATTAAAAGTATTCAGTTCTTTTCCGGCATTTTTTATAATCAATTGAACAAAAATCCCGAGATCATCCTCAATTTGAGAAAGTAATCTGCCTCTTGGAAAGGCACATCTGTAAAAGTATTCATCTGGTGTAGTATATAAATCTCCCATATGTCTATCTCAAATAGTATATCAATTTTCCAGCCAACACATTTGCCAGAATAGGCGGCACAGCATTTCCAACCTGCTTTAACTGGCTGGCTTTATTTCCGCTGAAAATGAAATCGTCATGAAATGATTGAATACGAGCGGACTCTCTCGCAGTTGGAACCCTGTTGTATTTATAATGAAAATGGTGATTATGGCCTGTATCAATAGTAAAACTGGGCTTTTTACTGTTTAATCTGGTCCACGCTATGTTTACTTTTCTCGTGTTTTGTAACTCGGGAGGGAGATTTTTATAATTTCCGCCATCCGGTACCATAGCAATTATTTGTTTAGTTTTATCTGTATGAACTATGACTTCATGATTATAAATTCCTTTTGAATCCGATCTCATTAGCTTTTGGTAATCCGAATTAGGCTCCATATCGTATTGATGGCCATCTGCAACTGTGTTTTCAGGTAAATCATCAATTGCTTCTTTACTGCTGATATATGGCTTTAAATATAATCCTTCTCCATGGGTTTCTTCGGGGAATTCAAAAGCTTTGCCGTTCATTAATCCCACAAAAATCACCCTTTTTCTGTTCTGAGGCACACCGTAATCTGAAGCTTTAAGTATTTTATAAACAACTCTATATCCCAGTTTTTCGAAATCCTGAATTATCTGGTCTTTAATCAATCCTTTACCCATACTGACTAAATTGGGGACATTTTCTAAAATAAAAGCTTTCGGTTTTAAATATTCTACTATTTGAACAAACGACTTATAGAGCCTATTTCGAGGATCATCGATCATTCTTTTTCCTGATATTGAAAATCCCTGACATGGAGGTCCTCCTATCACAACATCCACCCCACCTGGTGCGAGACCATAATTATTAGTAAGTAAAGACGGTTTGAAATTGGCTAAATCTGCTTCTAAAGTAGCTGCACCGGGGTGATTCATCGCAAATGTGTCCAATGCATCTTTCCAGTTATCAATAGCCAGAACAATTTCATATCCCTCATTAAGAAAACCGTACGAAAGACCGCCACACCCTGAAAAAAGATCGATAACTTTAAATTTTTTATTTTTCATTTAATTGAGAATTCTTTGAAGGTTTTAACCCTTTTTCCAGTCTATCAGTAATCGACTGAATTTTTACTGTTTTCTTCCCTTTATCGACTATCTCACATTGCCAGAAGGTTAAGACATTATAACCCATACTTCTTAAGGTTTTTATTGTTTTTTTATCTCTTTCAGTATTCTTTTTGAGTTTTTCTATCCAAAAATCGACATTACTTTTAGGAACCCCTGCATCTTTGCAACCTCTATGTTGATGCCAAAAGCATCCGTTCATAAAAATTAAGGTATTATATTTCTTTAAGTAAATATCGGGTTTGCCTGGTAGGTCGTTCTTATGCAGACTATACCGATAACCCAGTCCATGTAGAACTTTCCTTAATAACAATTCAGGTGCAGTATTTACAGGCTTAATTGCTGCCATATTTCTACTTCGAGCCTCTTTGGTAACTATATCCATAATGATTACTTTGTATTATACAAAGTATCAATTTTAGTGGATTGTTAAAAATAAGCGTGTCGCAATCTGTCGCAACCGTTTCTGCTGACAATATCTACAAAATGTGAGGCTAAACTTGACAATTTTACGAGGGTAGGTGTTAGGATTTGATTAACTAAATAAGGAAGTCCTTTCCTTGGCGCATCTGTTAGCCATATACCTGTAAGGTCGGCGTTTTTAAGAAGAGCCATAAGGAGTGAGAAGTATTATCTTCTCGTTCTTTGTGGCTTTTTTATTTGGTCATAATATATATGAATAAGAATTACTCTGATCGCTATTTCCGGACATCAAACCTGTATGCTGCTGCTTTCCTATTCGTAAAAGGACTGGTTTTAGTAAATATCGATAAGGTCTCCTCTAATAAATCTCAATTCGTTTTTGAAGACACTCCTGAACGAGAACATCTAATCCAACAATATAACTTTGCTCCCGAAAACACTTTAGATTGCTCCGTTGATGTAAGGAAATTCATTTTTGCATTGAAGACCTTAAAAGAAAGGCTTTATCAACAGGAAATCTGAATATGTTAAATCAGGAACTTATTATTGAATTAAAGGATATTTTGAAAGACGACTTTGGGCTATCGTTATCAATTGAGGAAGTTCAGCATATTGCCGTCAGATTCATAAGCTACTTCGATCTTTTGGCAAAAATCGACTCTCATAATCACATTTCAGAGGGAGGTAACCAGTAATGGCTGTCAAAGGTGCGCGGCGAATGTTATATGCCAAAATATCGGTTTCTCAAGATGTTAACAGTTTGTCTATTGAAGAACGGCTGCTTTTTACCTGGTTAATTGCGCACGGAGATGACGAGGGTCGATTAGAAGGAGATCCACTTTATATCAGGAATAAGGTTGTTCCTTATATGAATTGGTCCCCGAAGAAGATTGGAAAGTATCTTAATAACATAAAGGACCGAGGACTAATTCATTACTGGCAGGTAAATAACCGCTGGGTTATCGAATTTGTGAAATGGGAGTTACATCAATCTTTAAGAAAAGATCGCATTGAACAATCGCAATTACCCTCATTCCCACCTAACTCTGACAACCAGATGGCAACCACTCGTCAACCAATCGACAACCAAAATACTGCTGAAAGGAATGTAAGCGAAAGTAATCCAACCGAAGTTAATAAAAGCGAATATAAGGAAGAGGTCGCTGATAAAAATTCTTCTTTTAAGAGGGTAAGCGATATTCAAAATCCGAACGCGCTACTGGACCCAAGTCGTTATCAGCCTAGAAACGCTGAAGAAGCTGCAGCGAAAGAAGTTTGGTTTAAGCTCGAACTGAATAACAGGTTGGCGTTTTCAACTACTTATTTGAACGCAGTAAGAAAGGGAGTACCGGCTTCAGTGATATATCAATTCTGCAGTGAGATCAGACAGGATAAGTCGATTATGAATCCTGGTGCGGTGTTTCAGAAGAAAGTTAACGACTATTTGGATAAGAAGGGCTTACAAAGGTGAATATACAGCATATAATTTTTAAACGAGCAAAACTGTCGAAACTATTCTCGAGTTTTGAGGCTAAAAATCGAAAAAACAGGCGAGTTTCGATAGTTAGCTCAAGGCTGGCAACCTGCGAAATTAAACCTTACTTTTGAGGGTAAATCGTCCGAATTTCGAGGGTTATGTTCAAGCTACGACCGATCGAAATAAAAGGCTATTTTCGAGGCTAAAGTCTTTGAGTTTCGAACGGTGTTTAACCATAAAAATATGAATATAAAATCTGTCCTACTTTGTAGGGTATCAAGTAAAGAACAGGAGGAGTCCGGGTATTCCCTCCCTGCGCAGGAGAAACTTCTTACTGAATATAGCAGGAATAAAGGTTATCACGATAATCCTAAAGTATTCTCCATATCGGAATCGGCTACCGGCAAAAAGCAAAGGGAAACATTTAATAATATGTTAGCTTATGTCGCCAAAAACTCGATAAAGGTTATTATTGTCGAAAAAGCTGATCGGTTAACACGCAATTTTAAAGATATGGTGATGATTGATGATTGGCTGGAAAAAGACGAGGAACGACAGGTTCATTTAGTAAAAGACTCGCTGATATTGCATAAAAACTCCAAATCCCAAGAAAAACTTAATTGGGGTATCCGAATATTATTTGCCAAAAATTATGTTGACAACCTGTCGGAAGAAGTAAAAAAAGGGCAAAAAGAAAAGATAGCTCAAGGCTGGTTACCGACTAAACCCCCTATTGGATATGAGACGGTCGGCGAAAAAGGTCACAAAATACATGTTGTTGACGAGAAAATTGCACCCCTGGTTAAGAAAATGTTTGAATACTACGCCACCGGAAATTATTCATTGAAGCGATTGACAGAAACTGTACATCAGGAAGGATTGAGAACCGCCGGAGGACGAAAGATTGTAAAAAGCCGAATTCATCAATACCTTACTGACCCCTTTTATATTGGTAAGAATCGCTGGAATGATGAAGTATATGAGGGAAAACAGGAACCGATTATCGAAGAGGGGCTATTTGATAAGGTTCAACAGGTTCTTAAAAGTAAGACTACACCTAAATACAGCAAACACGATTATCTATTTAAGGGTTTATTAAATTGCGATGAGTGCAAAGGTGTTATCACCTGGGAGATACATAAAGGTATTATTTATGGTCATTGTAACCACTACCGAAATTGCAGCCAAAGCGTATGGGTAACAGAACCGGATATTGAAGTGGAGCTACTTGAAGCATT
>CAZRNW010000227.1:0-6160 GCA_964601535.1 uncultured Flavobacteriaceae bacterium | reverse complement strand
AAATGATGTAACGCATTTTATGAATCTATCTGAAAATAACGGGCATAAATACCAAAGATTACACACTAAAAACAATACTTTTTAACGAATTATGGTTATTTATTTGTTTGTGGGTATTAAGACGTATATTTATCTTTGAAAAAAGCGTTTTTCTATGATAAAAGAGTGGACTAAACAAGAGATTCTGGATGTTTATAACATGCCCCTGATGGAGCTTATTTACAAGGCCGCCGAAACCCATAAAGCTAATCACAAAGTTGGCGAGGTTCAGGTAAGTTCTTTGCTTTCTATTAAAACAGGTGGTTGTCCCGAAGATTGCGCTTATTGTCCGCAAGCGGCCCGTTACCATACCGAAGTAAAAGTTCATAAATTAATGAGTGTAGCGGAGGTAACAGAAGCTGCAAATAATGCAAAAAACGGAGGAGCGAGCCGTATGTGTTTAGGAGCTGCCTGGAGGGAAGTACGCGATAACAAAGATTTTGATAAAGTGCTGGATATGGTGAAAACCATTAACGAAAAAGGTTTAGAAGTTTGCGCTACATTGGGAATGGTAACAGAAGAACAGGCAAAAAAATTAGCAGAAGCAGGTTTGTATGCTTACAATCACAACTTAGATACATCAGAAGAAAATTATAACAATATTATTTCAACGCGTAATTATGAAGACCGTTTAGGTACTTTAAAAAATGTGCGTAAAGCAGGATTAACTGTTTGTTCAGGCGGAATTATTGGAATGGGTGAGAGTACAGAAGACAGAGTAGGGATGTTGTACACCTTAAGTTTATTGCGTCCACAACCGGAATCTGTTCCGATTAATGCATTGGTTGCTGTTGAAGGAACGCCATTGGAAAATCAGCCTCCTGTTCCTATTTGGGATATGGTGCGCATGATTGCAACGACACGGATAGTTTTACCAAAAACCGCTGTTCGTTTATCGGCGGGCCGGCAAGAAATGAATTTGGAAGGACAAGCTTTATGTTTTATGGCTGGTGCTAATTCGATTTTTGCAGGAGAAAAATTATTGACGACACCAAATCCTGATTTCAATCAGGATATGGAAATGTTTAAATTATTAGGTTTAACTCCGAAGAAAGCTTTTGCGGATAAACCAAAGGAAGAGCTTGTGTAATATTAAAATCATGAAAAAAATTAATTTTATTTTATGTGTGTTGCTGGGATTGAATGCTTCAGCACAAAAAGAAGTATCGGCTAAATACGATCATATCGGTAAATTCTTTTATGGAATTGCTATTGTTGAGATGAATGGAAAAAAAGGCGCCATTGATTCAACAGGCAAAGAAGTGATTAAACCGGAGTGGGAAAGTTTAACCGGTTTCGGAAAAGACGGAATAGGCTATGCCCGTAAAAACGGAAAGGTAGGATTGATTAAATCAGACGGCACTATTTTATTGGAACCAAAATATCAGCGTATTGGCGGTTTTAAGAACGGCCGAGCAATTATTTGCGAAGGCCCTTTCAAAGGCCTGGTTGATTTTAGCGGTAAAATTATTATTGAACCAAAATACGAACATTTGAAATTTGAAGACAGCGGATTAGTTCGTGCAAAACAAGGCGGAAAAGAAGTCCTCTTAAAAATAGATTAAGAAAAAAATCATGAAACCGTGAATAACAATTTGACCCTGCTGAAAATAATTGGGCGAATTAAATTTTTTATATTGGTACATATTAAACAAAAAAAGTCAAATGTTTATTCACGGTAAAGGCCCTTTGCATTTAGTTCAGGCACTGGAAGAACGTAAGCGCAAAGGGCTTTTCCGTTCTCTGAAATACAATTATCCAAAAATTGATTTCAGCAGCAATGATTATCTCGGTTTCTCGAAAAAAGGTTTAATCGAAGAAAAAATCAGAAACACAAAACTTTCCTCATCCGGTTCAACAGGCTCACGTTTAATTTCAGGAAATTCACAATTTGTGGAAGAACTGGAAAAAGAAATAGCAAAATTTCATTCGGCAGAAGCAGCATTGATTTTTAATTCGGGTTACGATGCGAATGTTGGTTTGCTTTCTTCTATAGCAGGTAAACGCGATTTGGTTTTGTATGATGAATTAATTCATGCTTCCATTCACGATGGTATAAGAATGGGTTATGCCAAATATTATAAGATAAAACATAACGATATTGAACATTTAAAACGATTAATTGATCGTAATAAGGATTTAGTTGATAATATTTTTGTAGTTGTGGAAAGCGTCTATTCGATGGATGGCGATTGCGCTAATTTGAATGAACTTGCAAAAATATGCGACAATAAAAAAACATTCCTGATAGTTGATGAAGCTCACGCGATTGGTGTATTCGGTAAAAACGGAAGAGGTTTGTGTAATGAATCAGGAATTGAAGATAAATGTTTCGCGCGCTTGTACACTTATGGTAAAGCAATGGGTTGTCACGGCGCTGCAATTGTGGGCAGTAATGATTTACGGAATTTCCTAATCAATTTCGCACGCTCTTTTGTTTATTCCACCGCTTTACCATTGCATAGTTTGTTAATGATTCAGGCAGCTTACAGTTTGCTTAATGAATCAAAACACAATGAGCAACTTAAAGAAAATATTAACTATTTTAATTCCCTTACTAAAGGCGATGATAAGTTTATTCCAAGCAACAGCGCTATTCATTGCAGATTATTTCCCGGAAACCATAATGTAGATATTATCGAATCACAATTCGAAAAAAATGATATGTTTGTGAAAGGAATTAAAAGTCCGACTGTAAAAGAAGGAGCTGAACGCGTAAGAATTTGTCTGCACGCTTTTAATACAAAAGAAGAAATAAAAAAACTAGTTGAAATTATAAATGAATAGATTTTTCATAACCGGCATAGGCACCAACGTTGGCAAAACTGTTGTCTCAGCAATTCTTTGCGAAGCCATGCAAGCCGATTACTGGAAACCCATTCAATGCGGAATAGAAGAGGGAAGGGATAAAGACATAGTCAAAAAATTATTATCCAATGGCAAAAGTGTTTGTCACGATGAAGCTTATTTACTAAAAGAGCCTGCTTCGCCCAACATTGCTGCTAAAAAAGAGAACATTAAAATCACCATGGATAGTTTGGCCTTGCCCCAAACTTTAAATAAAATTTGCATAGAAGGCGCAGGCGGACCTATGGTACCCATCAGCGATTCTTATTTCGTTATTGATATAGCTAAGCAAAATGGCTTGGCGGTTATTTTAGTGGTGAGTTCTTATTTGGGTTGTATTAATCATTCGCTTTTGTGTATAGATTATTTATTGAACAATAATTATAAACTACACGGAATAATTTTAAACGGCGATTTTGAAGAAGGTGTTAAAAATTCAATCATCAATTACAAACGGGTTCCTGTTCTTGGTGAAATTCCTTTTACCGATAAGCCGGATAAAAAATTTGTTAAAGATCAGGCCGGAAAAATAAATATTTCTCTTTTGTAATGAGTACTTCCCAAAAAGATAAAGACTTCATCTGGCATCCCTTTACGCATTTAAAATCAGCAGGAGAAAACATTTGTATTGAGAGGGCAGAAGGCAGTTATTATTACGATGACAAAGGAAATAAATACATTGATGCCATTTCGAGTTGGTGGGTGAATTTGCACGGGCACTCGCATCCGCACATTAACCTTAAAATTGTCCAGCAATTACAAAAATTTGAACACACCATGTTCAGTGGTTTCACACATCCACCAGCTGTTGAATTGGCGGAACGTTTATTAAAACATTTACCGCCCAATCAGAAAAAAATATTTTATTCTGATAATGGTTCTACGGCAGTTGAAGTGGCTCTGAAAATGGCATTGCAGTTTTGGGAGAATAAAGGTGAAAGCAAACCCTTGTTTATTGCCTTCGAAAACGGCTATCATGGCGATACATTCGGAGGCATGAGTGTTGGAGAACGGAATGTGTTTAATAATGCTTTCGAAAAATTATTATTTGAGGTAGTGCATATTCCGCTTCCTAATGCAGAGAATATCGAACGTTTGGAAACGGAACTGCAAAGTCTGGTTAAAAATCATTCCGTCGCCGGCTTTATTTTTGAGCCACTGGTACAGGGAGCGGCCGGTATGTTAATGTATGAGGCAAAGTATCTCGACCGCTTAATTAAAATCTGTAATCAACATAAAGTAATTACAATTGCTGATGAAGTCATGACAGGTTTTGGCCGCACCGGGAAATTTTTCGCGAGCGATTATTTGCAAAACAAGCCTGATATTATTTGTTTATCGAAAGGTTTAACGGGCGGTTACATGCCATTAGGTGTGACAAGTTGCGCTCAATATATTTACGATGCCTTTGTGAGTGATGATAAAAGGAAAACTTTTTTTCACGGTCATAGTTACACCGGAAACCCAATTGCTTGTACGGCTGCATTGGCTAGTATGGATTTGATGGAAGAAAAAAGAACCTGGATGGGCATCGACAGGATCGTAAAAAAACACGAATTCTTTTTAAGTAAAATAAAATCGCATAAAGCCATAAAAGAAGCCAGGCAAACAGGAACGATTTTGGCTATTGAATTAAAAACCGATGAGCACAGCCATTATCTGAATAAAGCTTCAGATAAAATCACAGAACATTTTTTGAAACACAATATTTTAATCCGCCCTCTCGGAAACGTATTCTACATACTACCGCCGTACTGTATCAGTTTTGGTGATTTGGATTTTATCTATACCAGAATCGAGGAATTTCTAAATTCTTAGCGTCTCTGCGTCTTTGCGAGAAAAATTACGCGAACTTATTTTTTGCCACGATTGTACAGGTAAATCTGCTCACGCAAACCAATTCTTTTTCCTCATTATAAATTTTAATATCCCAAACCTGATTTTTTCCTGTAATGTGAATCGGACTGCAAATACCGCTAACAATGCCTTTAGTCACCGCTTTAACGTGATTCGCATTTATTTCAATTCCTACACCAATAAATAATTCACGGTTTACCACGCACCAGCTGGCTACACTTCCCATAGTTTCCGCTAAAGCAACAGAGGCACCGCCATGAAGCAGTCCGAATGGCTGTTTAGTACGGTTATCCACTGGCATAGAGGCTTTCAGGTAATTATCGCCTATTTCGGTGAAGGTAATATTGAGGTGCTCACCCAGAGTTCCCTCGTTCAGGGCATTAATATGGGTTAGAGTGGGGTTATTATGCCAAATGCTCATATTTAACTAACTTTGTATAAGTCCTAAAGTAGGAAAAATTTCTAATTTAGGATAATGATTCAAAATTATTTCATCATGAAGAAACTCACCTTATTAATCGTAATTATGTTATTCGGGCTATCATTTATTTTCAAGAAAAAAGACAATGGGCCAAAGCCTACTATTTATGGTTTTAAAGTGAAGACGATAGACGGTCAGGATTTTGACATGGCTTCTTTAAAGGGTAAAAAAGTATTAATTGTAAATACTGCAAGTGAGTGCGGATTAACGCCTCAATACAAACAGCTGGAAGAAGTTTACGAAAAATACAAGGATAAAAATTTTACAATCATTGGTTTTCCCGCTAATAATTTTGGTTCACAAGAGCCGGGTTCAAATACGGAGATAAAAGCATTCTGTACAAAAAATTATGGCGTCACTTTTCCGATGATGGAAAAAGTTTCAGTAAAGGGAGATGATATGTGCGAAATTTATAAATGGCTGACCCAAAAAGAAAAAAATGGAGTCGCAAGCAGTACTGTTAAATGGAATTTCCAGAAATACATGATTGATGAAGAAGGTCATTTGGTAGACAGTGTATCGCCAACCAAAAAACCGAATTGTGATAAGATTATTAATTGGATAGAAGGGAAGAAGTAGGTAGTGGCAGTTGGCAGTATGCAGTGAAAGTTTTAGTAAGTTTATTTTAGAAAAATGAAAGTTGATATTTTAGCTATAGGAGTTCATCCGGATGATGTGGAGTTATCATGTGCCGGAACAATTTTAAAGCATATTGCTGCTAAAAAGAAAGTTGGGATTCTGGATTTAACACGCGGTGAATTGGGAACACGAGGAACGCCTGAAATCCGTACCAAAGAAGCGAAAAAGGCGGCAAAAATTTTAGGTGTTTCTTTCCGTGAACAATTAAACATGGCGGATGGTTTTTTCAGGAACAATGAAAAATTTCAATTGGAAATCATTGAGAAAATCCGTCAGTATCAACCTGAAATCGTTTTG
>CAZRNW010000226.1:1184-6163 GCA_964601535.1 uncultured Flavobacteriaceae bacterium | reverse complement strand
GGTGCAGACGGGTGGTTTTTCAAAGCCCGCCGATCGCCAACCGTGAAACCGTTATAACCAATGGCGGCGGACTTTTTCTCCGTAGACAAATTCTCGTTTGACAAGATCTTACCGTCCCGGCCTTTGAGAGACAAGCATTAATTTTTCATAGGTAGTTGGGTGCGGTTAGACAAGGTTGTATTGTTATTGCTCTTCGACGCTCACGGCTGACACAGCCGATAGAACAGCCATCTCACAAGCCCGCGCACTTTTTGGCGAAGCCGTAGAACAGCTATCACACAGCACAACTCATTTGCAAGTTGGCGCACGAAGACGCGCCAACCAAGCCCGTTTTAATTTTAGAATAAGGCGGGTTGCAAATCAGTTGTGCCCTACCGCACTTTTAAATAAGGTGTGGCGCGAAGCGCCACGATTAATGCACGTGCTTCGCCATAAAGTGCGCCTGCGGCAGCAAGGCATTTTTATTTATAGCGGATAATTTGATTCCCATTTATACAATAATTATGGCCAGATATAGTAAAAGCTCTTGCCAATTACAATTATTTGATATATTTGATAGTATAGAATAATCCTATTTCAAATGAAAAATACTTACTTTTTTTTAGTCTTTCTGGCTAGCTTGGTAACTAAAGCTAATACACCCAATTTAATTTTTAAAGAAAATAGAAGTCAGTGGCCGGAGAAAGTTTTGTTTGGAACGGAATATTACAATAGTAAAGTTTATCTGACAAAAACCGGCTTACGATATTGTATTTATAATCCATCCGAATTAAAAAAATCAATTATTAACCGAAACCAAAAGGACGGAGTGATTCACGGACATGTTTATGAAGTTGATTTTTTAGGTGCTAATTACTCAGGATCGAAAAAGGAAAATGAGATCTCAGAATACTATAATTATTTTTTGGGTAGTGATAAAAGTAAATGGGCAAACAATGTTAAAGCCTGTAAAAAAGTAATTTATAATGATTTTTATCCGCAAACCAATCTTATTGTATATAGCAATGGTGCAAATTTAAAATATGATTTTGAACTGCATCCTGGTGCTAGTGTGCAAAATATAAAGATGCAATATAAATATGTTGATGGTTTGGAAATTGAAAACAACAAGCTAATTATAAAAACTTCGGTTGGTGATATTACTGAATATGAACCTTATTCTTATCAAATAATAAACGGAAAGAAACAAGAAGTAAAATGTGAATATGCTCAATTAGACGGAAACACAATCTCGTTTAAATTACCAAATGGTTATAATAAAGATTTTACTCTAATTATAGATCCAACTGTAATTGTTGCATCATATTCAGGTTCTTCAATATATTCAAATGCTACATGTTGTACCTATGATGCTCAGGGAAATATATATTCTTTGGGTTATACGTTTGGTGTTGGTTATCCAACTAGTACTGGTGCATTCCAAATTAATTATGCAGGTGGACTTTCTGATAACGTTTTATCAGTTTATAATAGTAATGGATCTGCGAAACTATTTTCAACCTATTTAGGAGGTGACGATTTTGATGAATCTTTTGGAATAGTTGTAGAAAATAATGAGATTATAATTATTGGTGTAACCAATTCCACAAATTTTCCATGCACTACTACGGCTTTTGATTTAACTTATAACGGAAAAAATGATCTTGTGATATCAAAGCTTAACATGGCCGGAACAACCTTATTGGCTTCGACTTATATAGGTACTGTCGCTGACGAAGGGCTTAATACCTTAGCTACGGGCGGTTATGATCGTGAACGATATGGTGAAATGGTTTGTGATACAATGGGTAATGTTTATGTTTTAGCAGCTACAACATCCTCTGTATTTCCTGTAACAAGTGGTGCTATTTCGACGAGTTTGAAGGGGATTTATGATGCTGTTGCGTTTAAAATGGATAAAAATTTAAGTATGTTGAATTGGAGTACGTATTTAGGAGGTAATTCTAATGAAAACGCTAGAAGTATAAAATTAGATGGTACAGGCGGTGTGTATTGCTTTGGAACAACGAATAGTCTTAATTTCCCCACTACACCCGGGTGCATTTCTTCTGTTAAAGGTGGTACAGGGGTAATAACAGATATGTATATAGCGCACATTAATTCAACAGGTACTGCACTTATTGCTTCAACATATTTGGGAACAACTTCAGCTGATTACGCCGCTATTCTTGATATAGATTTAAATGGAGACATATATCTTTCTGGTAATCTTACTACTCCTTCCTTTTTAGTTCCAACTCCCGGAACTTATAGTAATCCAAATGGGTGGAATGCCATATATAAAATTAACCCTTCCTTGACGGCAGTAATTTACAAAACAAGATTTGGGAATCAGATTTTTGGCAAGGACCCTAATTTATTTATAACTGCTTTTAAAGTAGATAGCTGTCAGAACATTTATATTTCTGGGCATGCCGGAAACACATTACCAACAACGCCCAATGCTTTTCAACTATATGGTGGTGGTTATTCTGATATTTATATGGCTGTATTTAAGAAAGGTTGTTCTTCTCTTCAATTTGCTTCTTTTTATGGTGGGTCAAGGGATCTTTCTGGTGGGGGTGAACATTCAGATGGTGGGATAAATCATTTCGATAATAAAGGTTTTTTGTACCATGCCGTTAGTACAACTATAAATTTTCCGACTACAGCTAATGCTTATGAACCTAATACTTTTAATAACAAGCCTGATAGCACAATGAATAACGATGCGTTTCTTAAGGTGGATTTACAAACTTTTGTAAAAGCAAGTTCTTCCTACGGAGCAAACATCATTGGCTGTCCGCCATTTACTCCAACATTTGTAAGCACAACAAATACCGGAACCAGTTATTGGAATTTAGGGAATGGGGTTACGTCTACACTCAATACCGTTTCCACCACTTATACAAATTTAGGAACGTATAACGTACTGCTCGTTGGAACCGATACTAATACTTGTAACAGAACAGATTCCATAAAAAGTATTTTAAATGTAATTACCCCAACCGCTTTTGATTTGGGAGATGATGTGCCAACTTGTATTGGTATGCCTGCTTTATTACAATCAAATGTAAGTGCAATTACTTATTCATGGAGTACCGGACAAACAGATCCAACTATAAGCGTAAATCAAATTGGTACTTACACATTAACCATAAATAACGGAGGCTGTAACAGCAGTGATTTTGTAAATGTTGTAATTGGTGAGAAAAAATTATCAGAACGTTTTCCCAATGTAATTACACCTAACGGTGACCAGGTAAATGATTTTATTGATTTTACAAAATATAATTTCGAGGAAGTAGAATTTTATGTGTATGATAGATGGGGCAGAGAGCGCTATAAGATTACTAACGCAAGCGAACATTGGAACCCGTATGATTTAGATAATGGCACTTATTACTATGTTGTGAATTATCAATCCAACTGCACAGGCAAACACCAAACTGATAAAGGTTTTATAAGCGTTTTCAAATAATTTCTTAGTAAAAGCAACAGTTAACAACAGCTGGAAGTGCAACATGTTACATTCGATATGTGCCTGTTACTACACGCAAGAGTGACAGATGAGCCACAGTAAATTGAGTTTTGTCGCTTTTGCGTTAGTGGCACTATGAAACTCTGCGCCTATATATTATTAATGCTTAGATTAACTTTTCTGTTTTAATAAATAAAACCGCCGATCTTTTTCAGATCGACGGCTCTCTCTTCCAATTTAGGCTTCCTCAAACCTGCGTTGGCTAATGTATTTTTTTGAACTTTAATTTACTTACTTGTTTGTATTGGCTACTTGTCGCTCCGTAAATTGACTTCACATAGTTTTTGCATTCAAGGGCAACATCAACAAGCCCGGTTATCTTTTTATACAACACATCATTTCTCACGATCCTAGCATTACTCCATGTGGTATAAGTGTTAATAACAGAAGTGTTACTTGTTTTCATACTTGCAAGCAATGTGTTCAGCGATGCGATTTTTAGTTCAGTCTCGTTAGGGTTATAAACAGGAATTGAACTAAGGAGATTAATTAATTTTTCCATGTGTTCAATCATGCTGTCATAACTTTGTTGAGACACGCTGATTTGCTTTGGCTCTGTCGGTACTTCTACAGGAGGATCGTTAGGATTAGTAGCAACTTTCCCACCGAATACAGTTTTTAGTTTTGCGCGTTTGCCTTGTATTTTGTGGTTAATCGTTGTCGCGTCTTTTATAGTTTGCTCTGTAGTCCCGCAGGATTTTAAAGCAGCCATAATTTTCGTTACTAACTTTTTCACCGGTTCAAATACAATTTCCCTACTGTTGGTTGCATTTTTAAAAGCCGTACTAGCTGTTATTGCACTCATCAGAGAAGAACTCGCGTTTGTTTTCAAGGTATTCATATTCGCCACCTTGATAGCGTTAAGAATTGGATTATAAGTTGCGCCGTATCCAACGCAGAAGCTTATAAGATCTTCGAAATTGGCGACATTCTTAGCGTGGCCAATTTCTGATATTGAGGCCATTTTATTTAATTTTTAAGTTTGACATTTTTATTTGTCCGATTCTTTTCAGGAAGAATATCCTGAATTTTGCATGGGGAAGAGTATCGGTAAAGATAAACCCCAGTCGAAGCTAATTCCTTGAATTGCTTCTATGAGTACTGATATTTTTGTTGAGGCTCCATAATTACCTTCCTTTCTGAGTTTTTATTAATAGTAAAACGCAAGGGCTATGCCAAATGTTACTAACGGTCTGTAAACAAGTGTTAAATCCGTTTGAGAATTATATAACTGGCGAACTAAAACATATTAGGAGGTAAGTTCTGAAAGTCCTGCAAACAGTGTTCTCCCGAATGCTCGGAGTATTCTTGCAACTGCTCAAAGAAAACTCACGACTGCACGGAGTATTCTCGCGTCTGCTCGTAGTAAACTCTCAACTGCACGGAGTATTCTCGCGTCTGCTCCGAGAATGTTTGTTACTGCTCTGAGTATTTTTGCGCCTGCTCTGAGAAAACTCTC
>CAZRNW010000226.1:0-1174 GCA_964601535.1 uncultured Flavobacteriaceae bacterium | reverse complement strand
ACTCTCGACTGCACGAAGTGTTCTGGTCGCTGCTCTGAGAAAACTCGCGACTGCACGAAGAATTCTTGTGACTGCACTGTGTGTATACCAACGCACAATTATAACTTGGGACAGACATCCGTGTGCGCCTTTGAGGGCGCTTTGTACTTTTAACGTCGCTAATTAATTTAAATTAGCGCCATTTTATCACCAGTGCCCGTCGACCTGTGTGTATCGACCAGAACCCGTCGACCTGTGTGTATCGAACTGTGTGCAGGCTGAAGCACAAAATGCAAACACTTTTGCCGCTTTAACATTAAGGCAGATAAATTTATTTGGCGTCAAAACAGCTTGCATTTTACCTCCCCCATTGTGTTAACGCCTATAGAACAGTTGCGCTTAAGGCGCAATTTTTGCCATCGCACAGCAATAACAAATACAAATGCAATAAATAAAGGTGGTGGACAAAAGGCCGTAAAGAGTTTTGGTTTGGGTTAGTACAAAAAGGACAAGTGAACCGCAGAAAAAAAGCAGGTTGTTTTAATTACATTGGACAGATCTATGTAGACAACGTGGTGAACATCTGGGTGGCCGCCACTAGTTATAACACAAGGTTAGCTCAATGCTGGCAGACCGGCGTTCAGGAAATTTTGTATCTTTATATAACGTAATGCGGTTAGACAGTTTGGCGGTTAACAAAGCGCACTGAAGCCAACCATTAAACCGTTATAGGTAAGCCACCGACGACAAGACCGAAAATGTCAATAGGACTAAAGACACATAAATTACTTTGGGGACGCTCTGGAAACAAGTGCGCGTTCGAAGACTGCCGACACGACCTCATTGCCGACGAAACTGAGACAGATGACGAATCAGTTATTGGCGACGAAGCACACATCGTAGCTAAAAGTCCCGACGGACCACGAGGAAATTCTCCATTAACAGAAGAGGAAAGAGATAAATATGACAATCTAATTCTGCTCTGCAGAAAGCACCACAAAATCATCGACGATCAATTTAATTTCTATACCGTAGACAAATTAACAGAAGTTAAAAGGACGCATGAAAAATGGGTAAAAGAAAGTCTAACGATTGACGTAGAAAAAAACAAAATTGATTTAACTTACGCAACATACATTGACGAAATTGTTAGTATTGTCGATTTCCAAAACTGGAACGCTTGGACATCTTGGAT
>CAZRNW010000225.1:2786-6197 GCA_964601535.1 uncultured Flavobacteriaceae bacterium | reverse complement strand
AAGCTTTTCCCAGGAACATTAATCTGGCTCTGTAATACAAAAATTCAGCATCATCAATCTTATCAGCCACTGCAATATTGGCTGCACTATCGAAATAAACCTTACATTCTTTATAATTTTCAATATTAAAATACATGAATCCCATCGTTTTCAGGGTTTCAAAATCGTTGGGATTGCTGGCCAGGGAAGTTTTCAAGTCTTTTTCAGCTCCTTTAATATCTTTTGTTGCGATTTTGGCGATGGCCATTTTAGTGAAAGCCGCAGGGTAGTCGGGCTTAATTTTTACTGCTTTTTTTAAATTAACAATAGCTTCTTTGTACCTCGCCGAATCAATAAGTTTAATGGCTTGGTTAAACAACTCAATTTCAGGAGCTAATTTGGTAGTATCCTCAACTTCCTGAGCTGACCCTATAAGGGAAAAAAGCACAAGAAGTATTATAAAAAACCGTTTATCACAAATCACAACCTTAAAAGTAAAAATAAATTGTGGTCTGACGAATTTTAATACCTTTAAAAAAAATTAATTTATTATGCCAGTTTTAACGATCATCATTTTAGTACTGTTATTCTTAATGGTACTTATGTCATTCCGTACGGTTCAGCAAGGAACAGTTGCTGTTATCACAGTATTCGGAAAATACCGCCGTGTGATGCGCCCGGGTTTAAATTTCAAAATCCCAATTATTGAAAGGGTTGCTAAAAAGATTTCTATTCAGAATCGTAGTGCTGAATTAGGTTTTCAGGCAGTAACGGTAGATCAGGCCAACGTGAATTTCACCGCAATGCTGTTATATGCTGTTTTAAATCACGAAGAAGAAACAATAAAAAGCGTTGCCTTTAAATTTATTGACGACCGCAACTTCATGCAGGCACTTGTGCGCTCAGTTGAAGGTTCGGTACGTGCATTCGTTGCCACAAAAAAGCAATCAGAAGTATTAATTACGCGCCGCGAAATTGTGGAAGCAGTTAAAGAACAATTAGACATTACCTTAGAAGGCTGGGGTTATCATTTAATAGATTTACAATTAAACGATATCACTTTTGACGAAGAGGTTATGCGTTCGATGGCGAAAGTCGTTGCAAGTAATAACTTAAAAGCAGCGGCTGAAAATGAAGGCCAGGCCCTTTTAATTACCAAGACAAAAGCTGCAGAAGCTGAAGGAAACGCTATTAAAATTTCGGCTCAGGCCGAGAAAGAGGCGGCTCAATTACGTGGTCAGGGTGTGGCTTTGTTCCGTGAAGAGGTGGCCAAGGGTATGGCAATTGCTGCTAAGCAAATGGAAGATTCTAATCTGGATGCAAACCTTATATTATTCAGTATGTGGACTGAAGCCATCAAGAATTTCGCTGAACATGGTAAGGGCAATGTGATTTTCCTCGATGGCAGTAATGAGGGGATGCAAAAGAGTCTTAAGGAAATGATGGCACTTAACCAGTTAAATCTGCACGCTAAAAAATAGACTAAACCCTAAATAATTTAGATTAACTTTTGGGTAAAAAACTTGTTTTTATCCTTTTGCTTTCTTATCTTGTATAAAATTAAAATACCACAAACACATGAAAAAAAATATACTAACATTAGCGCTCACAATTTTTATGGGAAGCGCTGTTTTAAATGCACAAACTGACCGTACCGAAGCACCTTGTCAGACTTACAATGCAATGGAGCAGGTTTTCAATGCTGATCCTTCAGCAAGAATACGCTATAACGAAGAGCAGCAAAAGCTGGAAGCCTCACTTAAGGCTTATGAGGAAAGTCTTAAAAACCATAAGGTGGGAGCTGCATTTCAGTATACTATTCCTGTTGTTTTTCATATTTTACACATGTACGGTCCTGAAAATATTCCGGATGCCAATTGTATTTCGGCTTTAGCAAATATCAATAACGATTTTGCGGCTTCAAGCTCAGACGTAGGAACCATCAATTCTACTTTTGCGCCTTTATACATTAACAGTGATATTAAATTCATGTTAGCTCACCGCGATCCATTAGGCAATTGCACAAACGGTATCGTCCACCACTATAATACCAATACCAACTGGAATCAGTCGTCTCCTAATTATGCTTATTCAGGAACCGGAGCAGGTTTATGGAACCCTACAAAATATCTGAACATATATGTTGTGAATCAGGTTTGCGCAAGCACTAATACCTGCGCATCTTGTGCAAGCGGATGTGTTGTTGGTTATACTTATAAGCCTGGAACTTTATCAACAGGTCATCCTGCTGATGCCTTCGTTATCCGTTCAGCTTGGGTTAATAACAATATTAATAACACCCGTTCTCTCAGTCATGAAATCGGTCACTGGTTAAACCTTAGCCACGTTTGGGGTAACACTAATAACGCAGGTGTTGCTTGTGGAGATGACGGAGTTACTGATACTCCTCCTACAAAAGGGGTTTTAAGTTCTTGTCCCGGAAGTATAGGAACTAACACTTGCGCGGGTAGCGGTGGAAACTGGAATGTAGAAAATATTATGGATTATTCTTCTTGTCCGAAAATGTTTACAACCGGACAAACTACAGTAATGCGTAACGCTTTAGCTTCAGCAACAAGCGGAAGAAATAACTTATGGACAACTACGAATCTTGGTCCTACTCAAACAGATGTTGATGGAACAGCATTGTGTTCTCCAATTGCCGATTTTTATGGTTTTTATGGTGTATCGATTAATGTTTATACGGTTTGTGCAGGTGGTTCGCTTTCTTTCAATGATGTTTCTTATAATGCAGCCGTAACAGCAAGAACATGGGCAGCTTCGGGAGGCGCTACAGTTGCAACTCCTACAGCTGTATCAACCCTCATTTCTTTTCCAACAGCAGGTATTCAAACTGTAACTTTAACAGTGAGCAACGCTTCCGGTTCTTCGTCTATGACCAGAACTGTAAATGTTATAGCTGGTCCTGCTAATTATAATTCGACCTATCAGGAGAGTTTTGAAAATCCGGGTTTACCTGCAAATTGGGCAGTTATTAATACAGGTGGTGTAACTTGGGCACAAAATACAACCGCTGCAGCCGCAACCGGAACCAATTCGTACTATATGAACAACGCTTCTAATACAGCAGCAGCAGTTGATATTTTGGAAACACCTTCTTATGATTTCGCCAGCAATCCGGGAGCAGTTTTCACATTCAAGTATGCGTTCGCATTAAAAACATCTACATGGGCGCCTGTATTTAAAGTTCAGGCAAGCAGCAATTGTGGCGGAAGCTGGAGTGATATTTATGTTCCTACAGCTGCTACCATGGCATCAGGTTCAGGCGGAACAACAACAACACCTTTCTTCCCTACATTAGCAAGTCAATATAAACTGTACACATTAACTAATCATCCTGCATTTACAGTGTTTGAATCAATGCCTAATGTAAAAATCCGTTTCTATTTCCAGGAAAATGCGTCGGCAGGT
>CAZRNW010000225.1:0-2776 GCA_964601535.1 uncultured Flavobacteriaceae bacterium | reverse complement strand
TTATTCCTTGATGATATTAACTTTAATGGTACTTTAGGCGTAAACGAATTAACTCAATCAATTGGTTTTGTTGTTTATCCTAATCCTACTTCAGGCAGTGCAACCATTGAATTTACTTTGAATGATAACTCTGATATTTCTTACAGCGTGATAGATGTAATCGGCAGGGTTGTTGAACAACAAAAAGCAACTAGCATGACTGCAGGTCATCATAAACTGACAGTTAACGAATCACAGAAATTTAAATCAGGAATTTACTTTGTGAATTTCGAATTAATCGGACAGAAAATGTCTAGAAAACTAATTGTTGAATAAGATACTTTTTTAATAAGAGACCGCCTTAAGAAATTAAGGCGGTTTTTTTATGCCTTATATGCAATAAAAGAATTCTTGTATATAATAAAAATCAGGGGTAATTTTACATTTTATAAGGCGCAACCAATTATGTCGATAAAAGTATTGTTATTATCTGATTCACATTCAGAACATACCGAAAAGTGGGCGCTTGGATTAGCAGCACGCGGCATAAAAATAGGACTTTTCAGCTTTAACAAATCGAGTTATAACTGGTTTAAGGATGTGGAGAATGTAGAGCTTTTGCACGAGACAGATTATACTGTTAATGCTAAAAAAGCAAGAACCAAATTGCAATACATTCAGTATGTAAGTAATTTAAAAAAAGCCATCCGTGAATTTCAACCTGATATATTGCACGCTCATTATGCAACCAGTTATGGTTTAATAGGCGCGCTATCAGGTTTTCATCCCTACATTATTTCGGTGTGGGGTGAGGATGTGTATAAATTCCCTAATGCTTCGGGTCTGCATAAATCTTTATTAAAATATAATCTTAAAAAGGCAGATGAGATTTTATCGACCAGCGATATTATGCGGAATGAAACACGCAAATACACGCACAAAGATATTATGGTGACTCCTTTTGGTGTTGATACAAAGGTTTTCAGTAAAAAGAAAGTTGAGAAGGATAATAACACCATTTACATTGGAACTATAAAAGCCATCGAAGATAAATATGGCATTAAGTATATTATAGAGGCAGTGAAAATATTAAAAAAGCGAATTACCACTAAAAAAATAAAAGCCTTACTTATCGGTCCCGGTACCCAAATTGATTATTATAGAAATATTATAAAATCAGAAGGTCTTGAAGATAACATAGAAATTACCGGGCGGATTTCGTTTAATGATGTAAGCCATTATCATAACTTGTTTGATGTTTTTTTAAATGTTTCAATTGATGATAGCGAAAGTTTTGGAGTAGCGGTTGTTGAAGCCATGGCTTGTGAAACTCCGGTGGTGGTAACTGATGTGGGCGGACTTAAAGAAGTGGTAAATTTTGGTGAGTTCGGAATTGTGGTGAAAAAACAAAATGCAATTGAAATTGCAGATGCAGTTGAAAGAATTGTTAATGATCCTGAATATGTAAAATCAATTACCGTGAAAGCACGAGAACATGTTTTAAGCAAATATGATTTTAATGTTAGTCTGGATAAGATGATTCATATTTATAAAACACACATTAGCTAATGTTTATTAAGGAAATAAATACAGAGTTTGCAGAGAAGTATTATAAAATATGCGGGGGTGAACCGGCCTTCAATCCATTTAGCTGGCAAAAAAACGTTCATGGTGAAAACCTAAAGATATATGGCATTTTTGAAGAAGACGGACAATTAATCGGTACTTTTTATTTATATATTTCAAAAAAAATCGGTTTTAATTTTATTAAGACGCCGCATTATATGCCCGGAATTGGTTTGGTGTATAATAATAGAACTCAAAACGAAGCCAACAGTTTATCTTTCAATAAAAAAATCATTACACTTATTTGCGAATTCTTACAATCCTTACCATACGGAGTAATCAGCATTGCACTGCCTCCAGGTGTTATAGATACACAGCCTTTTTTCTGGAACAAATTCAAAGTAATTCCCAATTATACTTACCGCTTAAATTTGAAACAAAGCGCTGAAGAAATTGAAAAACGTTTTTCGCCTGAGCACCGCAATAGTATTAAAAAATCAGTTAAAGACGGCGTTGAGGTTAAGCCTTGCACAGATTACACTGCAGTAAAAAAAATTATCCTAAAAACTTTTTCCCAAAAAGGAGAAAATGTGAATTTAGAAAACATTGATTCCATTTTGTTTAAGGTAGCCAATCAAAATAACAGTTTTGCATTTACTGCTGTTCTTAATGGTGAAATTATCGCAGCTGCATTTTGCCTGTATGATAATAACTGCTGTTATTATTTATTAGGGGGCTACGCAAACGATTCCCGTCAGCATGGCGCAGGAGCTTTATGTGTTTATAGCAGTATTTTAAAAGCAAAAGAATTGAATATTGGGATTTTTGATTTTGAAGGATCAATGATTCCGGAAGTTGAACATTATTTCCGTTCGTTTGGCGGCGATATGGTTCCTTATTATACAGTAAACAAAGCTAAATTACCTTTTGAGTTTATACTCAAATTCATTAAACGTCAATTATTTTAATGGCCATAAAACTAATTGATATAAATAAAGAGAAAGTTGCATATGCTAAACTTAGCGGAAAACTAAATGCTTCAGTATTTAATTCGGCCGAGTGGATGGCTATGTTTAAAAATCTTAATGTTTATGGAATTTATAACGACAATACTGAACTCATTGGCTCTTTTTATTTTTATCCTGTAAAAAAGTATGGATTAAAAGCTAACATTACACCGCCATTTACACCGCACAATGGTTTGTTTTTTGAGAACAGGGCAGAAAACAGT
>CAZRNW010000224.1:0-6218 GCA_964601535.1 uncultured Flavobacteriaceae bacterium | reverse complement strand
TTGCAAAATTATACTCAAACGCTTCAGATATTCGCATCACCATCAATCAGGGATTTTTGTTACGTGATGTTTCGGCCGAGGAATTACCTTTTCTATTTAATGAACTATCAAAATTAAATTTAGCTACCCCTGGTTTTGATTCTGTTGGAGATATTACGGCTTGTCCGGGAACCGATACTTGTAATTTAGCAATCTCCAACAGCACAAACATTTCAGTGGAATTGGAAAAAGTAATTTATGCAGAGTACCCTGAATTAATTTACAATCACGATATCAAAATAAAAATCAGCGGTTGTATGAATGCTTGTGGTCAGCATAGTTTGGCACAAATTGGTTTTCATGGCAGTTCTTTTAAAGTTGGGACGAATGTTATTCCCGCGCTTCAAGTTTTGTTAGGCGGTGGAACTTTAGGAAATGGTAAAGGAAGAATTTCTGATAAAGTCATTAAGGTAGCAAGCAAACGCGGTCCTGATGTTTTGAGAAAACTATTCGATGATTTTGAGAAGAACGCAGTTGAAGGAGAATATTTTAATTCGTATTACGATAAACAAGGGAAAGATTATTTCTATCAGTTATTAAAACCTTTAGCAGATAATTCAACTTTAACCGCCAACGACTTTATCGATTGGGGTTCCGAAGAAAAATTCCAAACGGCCATTGGTGTTGGAGAATGTGCCGGCGTTGTAATTGATTTGGTTCAGACTTTATTTTTCGAAGCAGAAGAAAAGTTAGAACTCAGCGCAGAAGCTTTTGGCAACGAACAGTTCGGCGACAGCATTTATTATACTTATGCTGCTTTCATTAATGGCGCCAAAGCTTTGTTGTTAGATAAAGAAATTCACGTGAACACACATCATAGTGTTATAAACGATTTTGATAAACATTTTGTCGAGACCGGCGAATTGAAGTTAGAAACAACATTTAGAGATTTGATTTTACAAATAAACCAAAACGAACCATCAAAACAATTTGCGGAGTTATATTATATAGAAGCAAAAGAATTTTTACAAACCGTTAAATCCATTCGAGAAAAGAATTTAGTATAATGAAAAAGTATATTCAAATAAAATATTGTTGTTGCTGTTGTATGATAATGCTTTAGCTGTATTTGGCGTTTCGGGAAATACAGCTTGTCGGGTCGAGCGTAGTCGAGACACGAACCAAATCCCCGAAACATCAATATAAACAACTAAAAAATTAATAAAATGAGCAAAGAAATAATATATCCAAAATTAACAGTAGTCGGCGCTGGTCCGGGCGATGTAGAATTAATAACAGTAAAAGCAATTAACGCTTTAAGCGAAGCCGATGTCATTCTTTATGACGCCTTAGTAAATAAAGAACTTTTAAAATACGCGCCAATCGATGCATTAAAAATTTACGTCGGAAAACGCAAAAACAAACACGAGTACACTCAAGAACAAATTAATAATCTAATTGTGGATTTCGCTTTTACTCACGGAAGAGTAGTTCGTTTAAAAGGTGGAGACCCTTTTGTGTTCGGTCGTGGAAGTGAAGAAATTCAACACGCTGAAGCTTTCAATATTGAAACCGCTATTGTTCCCGGCATTTCAAGTTCTATCGGGGTTCCCGGTTTAAGCGGAATTCCTGTAACGCACCGCGGCCTCAGCGAAAGTTTTTGGGTCATCACAGGCACAACTCAAAACGGCAAATTATCTAAAGATGTTGCTCAGGCAGCAAAGTCAAACGCAACAGTTGTTATATTAATGGGTTTGGGAAAACTAAAAGAGATAGTTGAGATTTACAAAAACGAAAGCAAAGGAGAAACTCTTATCGGTATTATTCAGAATGGAACTTTGTCAACCGAGAATGTTGCTCTTGGGACCATTGATACAATTCTGAATGAGGTGGCGGAACAAAAAATAAAATCTCCCGCGGTAATTGTGATTGGAGAAGTTGTGAAGTTTCATAAGTTCTATCCGTCACTTGTTAGTAATTGGAATTATTCTTTGAATTAATTGAACAAGGCACAAAATACTCTATTTCCGATTTTTCTAAAGCTGGAAGATCTAAACTTACTCATCGTAGGCGGCGGCTATATTGCATTGGAGAAAATAACGGCTGTGTTAAATAATAGTCCGCACACAAAAGTTAAAATAGTCGCTAAATCGATTTCACCTGAAATAAAAGTTTTGGCGAAAGACTTTCCAAATGTTGACTTAATGGAGAAGCCGTATGAAGAAAGTGATTTGGAGAACATTGATTTGCTTATTGCTGCACTTGGAGATATTGAGTTAAGCTCAAAGATTAAACAAGACGCACGTAAAAGAAAAATATTACTGAACGCAGCCGACACACCTTCGCTTTGTGATTTTTATTTGGGCTCCATTGTACAGAAGGGCCATTTAAAAATAGCCATTTCTACCAATGGAAAATCGCCAACCATGGCCAAAAGAATAAAGGAAACCCTGAATGAAGTTTTCCCTGACGAAACACAGGAAGTACTCGAGAATTTATTTGTGATACGCGAGAATCTTAAAACTGACTTCAATCATAAAGTAAAAACACTTAACCACATAACGCAGCAACTAACTTTACCAAAAGAAAAGAAGAGTGTGCGTAAAAGAATTGGACTAGCGGTTTTATATTCCCTTAGCGTAATTGTCTTGATGATTACAGGGCATCTTGTTTTATCTTACGTTCCTTTGCAAGACATAAAAGACATTGGATTTGCCATCACAAATAATCTTGATTCTAATTTTGCAATTTATGTAGCCGGTGGTTTTGTCGCCCAAATGATAGATGGCGCATTAGGTATGGCTTACGGGGTTAGTGTTACTAGTTTTTTACTGAGCCTTGGTTTACCTGCTATTACACCCGCAGTAGCGAGCGCAAGCATGCACGCTTCTGAAATTTTTACTACAGGCTCTTCATCTTTGGTGTACATGAGGTTTAAAAACGTAAACAAAAAATTATTTAAGAAACTGGTTTGGCCCGGAATTATGGGAGCAGTTTTAGGCGCACTCTCAGTTTCATTTTTAAGCAAGGAAAATTTTACATTCATAAAGCCCTTGGTTTCTGTTTACACTTTAATTTTGGGCTCTTTAATTATTATCCGCGCACTCAACATTCAATTACGCAACAAAGAAAAAATCAGAAAAATATTTCCTGTTGCTCTTTTTGGCGGCTACCTGGATTCTGTCGGCGGCGGCGGGTGGGGACCAATTGTAACCACCTCCTTAGTAGCAGGAGGAAGACATTTACGGTATTCAATTGGCTCATCTCACCTGGCTAAATTTTTTGTGGCATTGGTAAGTACAATAACTTTCTTCCTGATAATCGGATTAAGCCATTGGCAAATAATTTTCGGATTGGTTATTGGCGGAATGGTGGCTGCCCCGATTTCAATTTACGTATCAAATAAAATTCCGACGAAGAAGGGATTAATTTTAGTGGGAATTGTAGTTATTCTTATCAGTTTAAAAACAATTATTCAAAGTTTAATATGATTACAACAGATATAGCCATCATTGGCGCAGGCCCCGTTGCATTATTCACCATCTTCGAAGCAGGATTATTGAAAATGCGTTGTCATTTAATTGATTATTTGCCACAAGTAGGCGGACAACTTTCTGAAATTTATCCTAAGAAGCCTATTTATGATATTCCCGGTTTCCCAAGTGTATTGGCACAAGAGTTGGTAGATAATTTAGTAAAGCAAGCCGAACCATTCAAACCGACTTATACTTTAGGTGAGAGAATAGAATCCTTAAATAAAATTGGCGAACGGGATTTTATTTTGGAAACCAACATGGGAACAAAAATTTCAGCACAGGTTGTTGTCATAGCAGGAGGCCTTGGTTGTTTTGAACCCCGCAAACCTGAAGTAAAAGATTTGGAAAAATTTGAAAACGGAAAGGGCGTTTCATATATGGTATTAGATCCTGAATCGTATCGCGATAAAAAGATTGTGATTGCAGGCGGAGGAGACAGCGCTTTAGATTGGACTATCTTTTTAGCGAATGTGGCAAAGGAAGTTACATTAGTTCACAGAAGTGAAGCGTTTCGCGGCGCACCCGACAGTGTAAATAAAGTGTTGAAATTAGCTGAGAATGGAAAAATAAAGTTAATGCTAAATAGTAATCTTAAAGAAGTAAAGGGCGACACCAATTTAAAAACAATAAGTGTAATAAATACAAAAACGACCGAAGAACAAACTATAGAAGCCGATAATTTAGTTCCGCTTTTTGGATTGAGTCCGAAATTAGGACCCATAGAAAATTGGGGTTTGAATATAGACAAAAACGCGATTGAAGTGAATACCGAAGACTATAGCACAAACATTCCCGGTGTTTATGCGATTGGGGATATCAATACTTATAAGAACAAATTGAAATTGATATTATGTGGTTTTCACGAGGCGGCTTTGATGAGCCATAGCGCGTATAAATATATTAATCCGGGGGTAAAATATACCATGAAATATACCACTGTAAACGGTGTAAATTCATTCTAAAATCGGTATCTTTAAAGCATGAAAGTAATAATAAAAAGAACCGACGACGATTTTGCCATGGAAGCAAAAAACGAGGACGGAAACATCATTACGATGGACGGTCCTCCAAATTTAGGCGGACATAATTCAGGTTTCCGTCCAACACAATTATTATTAGCCGCAGTTGGGGGTTGCAGCGCGATTGATGTCGTAATGATTTTGAAAAAACAAAAACAGAGAATTGATTCGTTTGAAATTGAAGTTGACGGAGAAAAAGAAAAAGTGGAAGAATACTCATTATTCAGAAACATCGTAATTCATTTCAAACTAAAAGGAGAAATAGAATTAGAGAAAGCAGAACGCGCCGTACAATTATCAATAGAAAAATATTGTTCCGTTTCTAAAACATTAGAACCAACAGCAAAAATAAATTATAAAGTTAGTGTGAACTAATATGAAGAATAAAAAATTTGAAACACAGGCCATACGCGCACAAATGGAACGTAGTGAGAACAACGAGCACTCTGTTCCTTTGTATTTAACGTCAAGTTTTGTATTTGATACAGCTGAAGATATGCGCGCCGCTTTCAACGATGAGAGCGAAGCGTTTATTTATTCACGCTATACAAACCCAAACAATAATGAATTCGTTAATAAAGTTTGTTTAATGGAAGGTGCAGAAGCGGGTGTTGCTTTAGCTTCGGGAATGGCTGCAATTTACACCACGTTTATGGCGTTGTTAAAATCCGGAGATCATATTGTTTCGTGTTCTTCTGTATTCGGCGCAACGCATGCGCTCTTCACAAAATATTTTCCTAAACTAAACATTTCGCATTCTTATTTTAATATCAAAGATCCGAACAGCATTGAAAAATTAATAAAGCCGGAGACAAAGTTTATTTATTTAGAAACGCCAACCAATCCGGCAATAGAATTAATTGATTTGGAATTTGTTTCGGCGATTGCTAAAAAACATAAAGTATTGTTGATTGTAGATAATTGTTTTGCCACTCCTTATTTACAACAACCAATTAAGCAAGGAGCTGATTTAGTTATTCACTCAGCAACAAAATACATGGACGGACAAGGCCGCGTATTAGGTGGAGTTGTTGTTGGTAAGAAAGAATTGATAAACGAAATTTATTTGTTCGGAAGAATTACGGGACCATCTATGAGTCCGTTTAATGCCTGGGTATTAAGTAAAAGTTTAGAGACGCTTGCATTAAGAATGGATCGTCATTGTGAAAACGCACTATACGTTGCAGAAGCTTTAGAAAAAAATTCAGCACTGGAAAATGTTTCTTATCCATTTTTAAAATCACATCCGCATCATGCTATAGCTAAAAAACAAATGAAAGCGGGAGGCGGAATTATTACTGTTACTGTAAAGGGCGGATTAGATGCAGCGAAAAAATTCATGGATAAATTACAAATGATAAAAATTTCTCCAAACCTTGGTGATTCAAGAACAATTGCAACACACCCTGCTTCATCAACACATTGTAAGTTAAGCGAAGAAGAAAGATTGTCGGTTGGAATTACTCAAGGATTGATTCGTATTTCAATTGGACTTGAAAACAAAGAAGATATTTTGAAAGACATAGAACAAGCACTAAAATAAAACTCTGCGCCTCAGCATCTCTGCGTGAAACAAATCAACGACATATCTAATTTAATTGCCGGCAAGTCCGCAGAAGAAATCCTGGAAGCCATTTCGGGTTTATCTTCTGAGAAAATTGTTTTTTCAACCAGTCTAAGTTAC
>CAZRNW010000223.1:3935-6235 GCA_964601535.1 uncultured Flavobacteriaceae bacterium | reverse complement strand
TCTTTTGAAACAGGATCGCGTAAGTAAGGATGCTTTTTATAAAGGAAAAAAGCTTTTGGGCATTGATCGTATTTCAGGAAAGCTGTTTTGCTTATTGGCGAATTTGAGCTATTCATTTTGTTTCGCTAAAAATAACAATAGCAAAATTATGAACCTATTTTTCAAAAAAAACCCAATAAACATTTATACTGTTTTTCAATATTACCTTATTCCGAACAGGTAAAAGCCCTAAAAAACACGATCTTCTTCACTAATTAAAACGACTATTTCA
Organism: uncultured Flavobacteriaceae bacterium; assembly: GCA_964601535.1. Taxonomy (GTDB): domain Bacteria; phylum Bacteroidota; class Bacteroidia; order B-17B0; family Aurantibacillaceae; genus JAHEYG01. Next base: position 5,964 of record CAZRNW010000223.1, on the reverse strand, counting down.
CTCATTCATTTATAACTATTAATAATTTAAAAAACCGCATTAAAGAAGATTAATGTGTCCTGAACCCGTATTAATTTAGATAAACATTGGGCTTTTATCGATTAAACCTGCATTAAATAAGAGAAATATTAATTGGTTTTAAACTTATTATTTTAGATTTTAGATTAAAGGTTTTTGTTAGCCCCTTTATCACAAGGTGAATGTGTTTCCCTATTTGTGAATGGCCTATCAATTTTGTATTTTTATGTATATAAATAATACTGTTTACTATGAGAAATTTTATTGTGGCGCTATTTGTGTTTTGTTCACTTACTTTTTTCGGAAACACCGGTTTAAATAAATTTGAACTACAAAATTCTTTTCCGGATACTCTTAAGGTAATTATGAGTGTTACACACAACGACAGAAATATTAGCAATATGGTAAGAACCAGTTTAAACTCAATGAACGGGGTAAATGTTTTAGCTTATTGCGATAACCATGCTGTATTTATGTTTTTCATTGATAAAAGCATTTACCGGGATACCAAAGATTTCATGACTGAATTCAAAAAACTTTTTGCAAAAACCGAAGATTTAATTTCGTTTAAAGAAGGAGATTTCAACGAGTTTACAAAATTCTGCACGCCATCAAATCCGGATGATGCGAGCAAGTTAAAAAATTTAGCTACTAATTAATAATTACTATTCTTATGAAGAAACTTTTACTCATCATATCATTTTTCATCGTCGGATATTCTCATTCGCAAATCACTTATACTTTTACTGCGCTCGGAGGAGCATGGACAGCTAACGGCGCATCAACAGTTCTTATTGGTGCCGGCGTTGACGATCAGGCGGCCGCTGTTGCTAACATTGGTTTCACCTTTTGTTTTGGCGGACAAGTTTACACAACTTTTCAGGCGACATCAAACGGTGTAATGTTTTTAGGAACCACCGGAGCAGGAAGTAATAATTTTAATAACCTCAGCACCAATTTCGATCGTCCAATCATTGCTCCTTTATGGGATGATTTAGCGACCGGTTCAGGTGGTAATGTAAATTATGCGGTTACAGGTGTGGTTGGAAGTAGAATTTTAACAGTGGAATGGAAACAAATGGAGTGGAATTACACTGCCACTACCTGGGCGGTTGAATTTCAAGCTAAACTTTATGAAGGAACAAACAGGATAGAATATTTCTATAACCGAAACGGAGGCGCAGCTGCCAACGTAACCGGACCAAGTGCTTCTATTGGCTTAGGTGGTCAGGCAGTAGGAGATTATTATTCATTAGACCTGCCATCGGCTGCACCGGTAGCATCAAAAGCTGTAAATACAACCACAATAAATTCAAAACCTGCAACCGGACAAATCTATCGCTGGGATCCTGCGAATTGTAGCGGTGCTCCCGCTGCCGGAACTGCTGTTGCCGGTCCTGCTTTTGGTTGCGGTACTTATACCACCAATTTAACTTTCACCGGCGGAACTTCAGCCTGCGGTATCACCTATCAATGGCAATCTGCCCCTGCTCTGGCTGGTCCCTGGACAAACATTACCGGTGCTACAACTACAAATACTGTTGTTACGGTTGCCGCAACAACTTATTTTAGGTTAATCTCAGCATGCGGTGCTTCTACTGTTGCCAGTGCTCCTGCAACGGCGAGTGTAACAGCTGTTGGTTCCTGTGGATTATGTAACATCACAAGCATTGCTTTATTACCTTACAACATCACCGGTGCTACAACTTGCGGAGCCGGTAATGATGTAACCTCAACTAACGTAACAAATGTTTGCGGAAGCACTTGGTATTATGGTGGAGAAGATGTTGTTTATTCCTTCACACCAACCACAACTGGACAAATTTCAATCAACGTAAGTTCCACGGGTTCTTATATGGGCATTATGCTTTATAACGGCTGTCCGGTTTCCGGAGGAACATGTGTTGGTAATGCTCAAAGTTCTGCAGGCAATCAATCGTTATGCGTTAACGTTACCGCAGGTCAGGATTATTATTTGGTTATAGATTCCTGGCCTTCTCCAACTTGTAAT
>CAZRNW010000223.1:0-3925 GCA_964601535.1 uncultured Flavobacteriaceae bacterium | reverse complement strand
CCTTACGATTTAACTATTTCCGGATGTACAGGTGCGCCAACCGCAGGTAATGCAGTTGCATCTCCGGATATCCGTTGTGCAGCTTTTACTACAAGTTTATCCCTTACAGGAGGATCTGCCAGTTGCGGTTTAAGTTTTCAATGGCAGTCAGGACCATCACCTACCGGACCATGGAGCAACATAGCCGGTGCAACATCTCCAACTGCGACATTCGCATGTACAGCAGCTAATACTTATTTCCAGTGTATTGTTTCTTGCAGTACATTCTCATCAACAAGTGCAGTAGCCGGTACTACAATTACTCCTGGTACAACCTGCGGATTATGCGGTGTAACGCCAATAACATTACCGTATTCAGCAACAGGTGTTACTACTTGTGGTTCGGTTGACGATTTAACAGCCGCTATGGTTACTAATCCTTGCGGAAGTACAAATTATTTAGGTGGTCAGGATGTGATTTATACTTTCACACCTTCAACTTCGGGACAAATCTCAATCACCTTCTCAACAAGCGGAAGTTCAGCTGCAGCGATGCTTTATTCAGGCTGTCCGAATGCCGGAGGAACTTGTGCGGGTAACGTTACAGGTATTTCAAGTTTTTCAGGTAACCAAACTTTTTGTGCGAACGTTGTAGCAGGTTCTCCTTATTTTTTAATTATTGATTCCTGGCCGGCTCCGGCTTGTAATGGTTATAATGTAAATATTACTGCGCCTACCGGAACTCTAAGCGGATGCTTGCTTTCAACCTATGCTGCAGGAGCTATAGGGTATACTTTTGAAACATTTGTTGGAACAAACGCACCAAGTACCGACGACATTTTGTTTAACTCAACTGTAAACTTAGGTTTCAATTTCTGTTTTGGCGGCAATCAATACAGCACTTGTTACATTGCTTCAAATGCTGCAATTGTATTTGATGCCGTTGCTTGTTTCCCTAATATCGGTAATGCAGTTCCTGCTGCTCCGGGTATCGGAACAGGATGGTCAATCACTGCGGCAGCTCCGGTTAACAACACATCAATTCCGCGTAATGCAATTTTAGGTCCATGGCATGATATTGACCCAAGCCTCGGTGGTTTAATTGAATATGCAACTGTTGGTATTGCTCCAAACCGCCGCTTTATTGTTTCTTACGATCAAGTGCCGATGTTCTCTTGCGGTGTAGCGGCAGGTTCGGCTCAATTCTTCTCAGGACAAATAAAAATTTATGAAACTTCTGGTAACATTGAAGTTCATGTACGTAACAAACAAGTTTGCGCTACATGGAATGGCGGTTATGCTGTAATGGGTTTACACAGTGGTGACGGAACTATTTACCGCCCGCCGATAAACATGACAGCACACAACTATCCAACTGTTTGGACCATGACTAATTCAGGTTACAGATGGACTTCTCCATGTGCGAGTTGTGCTGTTTTACCAATTGAATTCAAAAACTTCTATGGTGAACGTATTGAAAAAGTGAATAAATTATATTGGGAAACATCTATGGAAGAAAATCTCGCTTTCTTTAGTCTGGAACGTTCTACTGATGCTGAGAATTTTTATGAGATAGCAAAAGTAAATCCAAAAAATAAAGCTTCGCTTTATCAATACGATGATAAAGAAACAAAACCGGGTGCTTTTTATTATTACAGAGTTACTTCTTACGATAAAAACGGAACACGTAAATTAACGAATGTAATTCCTTTAGGGGCAAGTTTAGATGAGGTAATGATTTCAGGTATTTTCCCTAATCCTGTTCAGACAGATTTTGTAATGAGTTTAGATTCGCGAAAGGATACTGAATTAGATATCAGAATCTATGATTTAGTTGGCAAATTGGTAAAATCGTTCACACGTAATTCTTCTATCGGGGTTCAGCGTTTGAATTTCGATGTTTCTGAATTGCCTTCAGGATCTTATATGATTGAAGTACGTTCAGGTGACAAACAAGTCATCACACAAGAGAAATTGATTAAAGTGGATTAATGTAATCTGCATCTCCCCATAAAAAAACCCCTTGAAGAAGATTTCTTCAAGGGGTTTTTCATTTAATCTAAATTATCAAATTGTTTTTAATTCTTTTATAGTTTGAACCGGATCTTTACTTGAGAAAACCGTGTTCCCTGCCACCAACACATCTGCACCGCTCTGCAATAATTTCTTGTAATTATTCAAATCCACACCACCGTCGATTTCAATTAAAGCTTTCGAATGTTTGTTTTTAATTAAAGCTTTAAGAAGTCCCACTTTATGATAAGTGTTTTCGATAAATTTTTGTCCGCCGAATCCCGGATTAACGCTCATCATGCAAACCAAATCAATATCTGCAATAATATCTTCCAAAACCGAAACAGGTGTGTGCGGGTTAATTGCAACGCCTGCTTTCATTCCTGAGTTTTTTATGTGTTGAATGCTTCTGTGCAAATGACAACATGCTTCGTAATGCACGGTTAAAACCTCAGCTCCGGCATCCTTAAATGTCTGCACGTATTGATCAGGATTCACAATCATCAAATGCACATCTAAAGGTTTTTTGGCATGTTTGGCAATTGCTTTTAAAACAGGAAATCCAAAAGAAATATTAGGAACGAAAACACCATCCATTATATCTATATGAAACCAATCGGCATTGCTGCTGTTTATCATTTCAACATCCCGCTGTATGTTCGCGAAATCGGCTGATAAAATGGATGGTGCTACTAAATATCCCATGTATTATTTTTTTACGAAGTTATAAAACAAAAACGGATTGCTGTTTTGGCAATCCGTTCTTATTATAAAATTTATTGAACATTAACTGAAAGCGTTAAAACCGGTTACATCCATTCCTGTTATTAGTAAATGGATATCGTGTGTGCCTTCATAGGTAATTACACTCTCTAAATTCATCATATGACGCATAATCGGATACTCTCCTGTAATTCCCATACCGCCATGTATCTGACGGGCTTCACGTGCAATTTGCAAAGCCATATTCACATTATTCCGTTTCGCCATCGAAATTTGTGCAGGCGTTGCACGGTTTTCATTTTTCAACACACCTAATCTCCAGGTTAACATTTGTGCTTTAGTAATTTCGGTAATCATCTCCGCCAGTTTTTTTTGTGTTAACTGAAATGCACCAATAGGCTTACCAAACTGCACACGTTCTTTGCTATACCTTAAAGCACTGTCGTAACAATCCATAGCCGCGCCAATAACACCCCATGCTATACCATAGCGTGCGCTGTTTAAACAACCCAAAGGACCTTTCAACCCTTTTACATTCGGAAATAAATTTTCTTTCGGAACTTTTACATTATCAAAAACCAATTCACCTGTTGCACTTGCACGCAAACTCCATTTTCCATGCGTTTCAGGTGTCGTAAAACCCTTCATGCCGCGCTCCACAATTAAACCGCGTATTTCACCTGCTTCATCTTTAGCCCAAACAACTGCAATATCTGCAAAAGGTGAATTACTGATCCACATCTTGGCCCCATTCAATAAATAATGATCGCCCTTATCTTTAAAATTAGTGAGCATTCCGCTCGGATTACTTCCATGGTCAGGCTCGGTTAAACCGAAACATCCCATTATTTCACCTGTAGCTAATTTTGGTAAATATTTTTTCTTCTGCTCTTCACTTCCGTAAGCATAAATCGGGTACATTACTAAAGAACTTTGCACCGATGCCGTTGAACGTAAACCGCTATCCCCTCTTTCCAATTCCTGCATAATTAAACCATAAGAAATCTGATCTAATCCCGGACCACCATACTCGGCCGGAATATAAGGACCAAATGCCCCGATTTCAGCTAAACCTTTTATCCATTGTTTCGGGAATTTTGTGGTTTGGCAGGCCTCTTCAACTATAGGACTCACTTCTTTTTTTACCCATGCGCGGGCTGTTTCACGTATTAATTTATGTTCATCGGATAATAACTCATCCATCAAGTAA
>CAZRNW010000222.1:0-6258 GCA_964601535.1 uncultured Flavobacteriaceae bacterium | reverse complement strand
TATATTCTTATTCCCATATTTAATGAAGAAGGCAACGTTGCGAATTTACACCGCGAACTAAGTACTATTTTACCAAGTGAAGAAAAGATGTTTGTCTTTTCAGACGATGGTTCAACAGACAAAACTAAAGAGCTTTTGAACTCTCATTTCGCAGGGACACAATTCACTATTCTTGGTGATGGAACTAATAATGGTCCGGGCTTCGCATTTAATACCGGCTTCGAATGGATTTTGGCCAACAGTAAAAATATTGAGAAAGATATTGTGATAACAATGGAGGCTGATTGTACTTCTGACATTACCATATTACCTCATATGGTTGGCATTAATAAATTGGGTTATGATTTGGTGTTAGCTTCCGTTTACGCACAAGGAGGTGGATTTGATTCTACTTCTTTCATCCGGAAATTTTTATCGGCCATTGCAAATTTATTGTTCAGGTTCTTATTCGACATAAAAGTTTTGACCTTAAGTTCATTCTACCGTGTTTATAATGTTAGTCTCCTGCAAAAAATTAAACAAAATAATTCTGCTATCATTACTGAATATGGTTTTATTTGCATGCTTGAGATACTAGTTAAAGCTATTAAGCAAAATGCCCAGATCATTGAAGTACCCATGATGCTGAAATCAAAAAAACGTGTTGGAAAATCAAAACTGAAGGTATTTAAAACAACCATGACGTATTTCCGTTTCTTATTGTTTAAGAAAAAATAAATTAATGTCCGAAGCATTTAACGAGCTAAATTTTACAAAACCCATTAAGTGGCTCCTTTTTGCTTTGCTCATTAAAGTGTTTCTTTACTTTATTTTTATTGTGCCGGATAGCAGTCCTATGCGTAAGTTCACGGCTGGTTTCATTCGTTCCGCAGATCACTCGGAATATCTCCGTCCAATAGATAATTTTATTGAAAAAGGAGTTTACGCTCTTGACGGAAGCACTGAGCCTTATGCCGGACGATTACCGGGCTTTGTTTTTCCTTATATTTTGTTCCGCGCTCTTCTCAATGAAAAAGCTGCGCTGTTCTGTCTTGGCCTATTTATTTTAGCCTCGTCTGTAATTTCCTCATACGTTTTAAGCTTACTGCTTTATAAGATAAGCCAACACCGTAAAATATTTCTGCTTGTCTTTATTCTCATCAATTGTGTACCCTACTTCTGGCATTATGATTGGACGCTTCACACCACCTCGCTTGGCATTTCCTCACTTATATTTTTTTGTTACTATATTTACGACTGGCTCATCTCACGCAGTGTTAAAAGTATTTTGCTGGCCGGTTTCTTTTTAGCCTGGCTGATTTTCCTCCGCGGCTTTTGCTTAGCTTATTTGCCAATTGTATTAGTATTTGTTTTTTATGTTGACTGGAAGAATAAGAGCGGATTAAAAAATATTATTTATACACTGACTCTATTTTCCATGAGTTTTTTGCTGATGGAAGCTGCATGGATTAGCCGTAATTTTATTTCGTTAAATCAATTTATTCCACTTCAAACATCCTTTGTTCCTGTTGGCAATTCAAAAAATCCTGAATACAGTGCAGGCAGCAATTCTAAATACTCTGTGATGAAAATAAGAGAACTCATTTTCGCGTGGGGTGGTGAAAATGCCTGGTATTTTAAAAATTCAGATATGGGCTGGTTTTTAAGCAGTCCGAAAACCGACACTGCCTTTCAGTTCGATAAAAGTATTTTTTATGAAGGTTTTAGCCGTGATACTCTATTGGTACTGAAAAACAATTTAACGCTTTCCATTGCTTTGAATAATGTGCCTAAGAAACAAGATTCCGTTGAAAAACATATTGCCAATATGGCTGTTCGTTTGAGGCAAGATTTTATTAAAAACAAACCCCTTTACTTTTATTTTTATTCCCCTCTAAAAAGAACAAAGAATTTATTTTTACAAAATGTAACTCAGGATTGGCCGGGTAGTAAATCAGGGGTTCTTTATTATGCTCAAAAAGCATTTAAGGCTTTATCATTGTTGTTATATGCAGTTCTATTGTTTCAGTATTTATTATTTCCATTTGTCTCTTTCAGAAAAAAAGATGCAGGATTTTTCCGTTTACTATATATTCTCTCAGCAGTAAACGCTGCTGTATTCATATTTCTTGTTCCTATGTCGCACTTCACCTATTTCGTCTTTGGTTTTACTCTTCTGATTCCGATTTTTGTTTATAATCTAACGCATTTAATCCCACGATTTAAAAAATGAAAATTTATTTTCACGTAGATGTTGATTCACCCGTTGTACTTGCAAAATTTTACGGCATTGAGAATTTTCCGTACGATGAAAAAAAGCTGGAAGCATTTTACACAACTGCATTTAAACGTTCTAATTCTTTTTTCGAAAGCTTGGGCTTAAAAGCTACTTATTTTTGTGTTGGGAATGAATTAGCTAATCCGGTCAACGCATCCGTCATTAAACATACCGAACAATCAGGTCACGCTATAGCCAATCACACCTTCAATCATCCTTTCGGTTTATGCGAATTAAGTGATGAGAAAATAAAGGAAGAGATAAGTTCATGTGATAAAATTTTACAAAGCATTACCGGAAAAAAACCGATTGGCTTCCGCACGCCGGGTTATGCTGTTAATACAAAAATCATTAATACACTTGAGGAACTCGGTTATAAATACGATTCATCAGCCGGATGGCCTTTGATGCATGCGGCAATAAAAACCACTGCTTTATTAAAACCAATTACGGGAAACAAAATGCAAATAGGTTTTGGCGAGACGAATTCAGGATTTAAAAAAGATGTTTATACACCTTCTGCTGAAAACTGGAAAAGAGTTTCACAATCCGCAAGAACCATTAAGGAAATTCCTTTGCCCCACTCTTTTGGGATTTTACCTCTTTACAATAATATTTTTTTAGGTTTAAGTCCCGGTAAAAAGAAAACACTTATCAATAACTCTTCAGCAAAATGTTTTGTTTTTCTCTTTCATTCTATCGAATTTTGTTCGGCAGACGATGATTTTGTGCCTAAAGAAATTTACAAGCATCCCCATGTCACCAAAAGCGTTGATGAAAAATTAAAAAATATGACAGAATCTGTTGGGTTGTTGCTTAAAAGATACACCGCAGGTTTAACAGAAGATGATATTAAATAATGGCAAAGCACACTTTACATAGCGATCCTGAAGAATTTAATTTTCTATTATTCGGCATTGCCTGTTCCGATAATCAGTATGTTTTAGCTTCAAATATCAATGATGCTTTAGGGATTGATTTGCAATTGAGTAATTATATTGACTTAAGCTACCGCATGGGTAAAGATTTTAAATTTTCGTTTTTCAATTATTTAGATGAAGAGTTTAATTTAGAGTACAATCTTATTCCCAATAAAAGCAATAACGTTGCTAAAGAAGGCGGTGAAGTAAATGACGGCGATTTGTTTTCTGCTTTTAATGAGAATATTGACGAAAGCAGCCGCCTGATTCCTGAATTAACAAAAACAGACTATTTGCTTTTGATAAAGGGTGACGAACATTATAATTTCACTTATAAGATTACCGACGCCCTCAAAAAAATTCCTGAAATTATTTCTTTACAGGAAATTATCCCCGATAAATTAAGTAATAAGAATAATCTTATTTTTTAGACAGAAGGAATTTTTGTCATTTTCTGTCATTGTGAAAACTGAAAAAAATTCATTTTTTTAACTTTTTTAACAAATGTATAGGCGCCGTTCCATCTGGCACATCATTTGATATCCCTTATTCAATTTGTATTTATTAATCTAATAAAAGGAGGTAATTATGAATTTACTTTGGGATAATTTTTTAAAAGCAAAGACAATGGCAAAAGTTGCCATTACAAATGCAAACCGTATAGCACCTAGCTATAAATATGGCTTGTTAACTTCAATATTGCTTATTATGGGCTTCGGCGCTGTAAAAGCAATGAATTTCGAACATGAAATATACATTTACCCAATGATTTATTTCTTGTTTCTAACTGCCGGGGTATATTACACCCTTTGGAAATTAAGTTCGAATGGAAAAAGCAACAGTTTAGATTATTTTGAAGGACTTGAATCGGGATTGTTTACTTCAGGAGTTGCAGTTATACTTTACTCTACTATTATTAGCTTTTATTTTGCTTTCAACCAAGAGTATGTTGCAATGCTCCATCAAAATAGTTTATTCAGCTTTTTCAGTAACCCGTTTACAGCCGGTCTTAGTTTGCTATTTCAAGGACTAGCTTTCGGTTCAATAATTACATTTTGTTTAATGCAATATTTTAAGAAAAATTAAATTAATACTTTAGTCATGAAAACAATTCGGTTATCATTTACAACTAGCATTGTTTTGTTACTAATTGGGTTTAATTCCTGTAAAGGTCAAAACAAGCAAGAGGAAAAATTCAAGCCTGATGTAAAAATTAGTGTGAATAAGGATTTCGATAAGGATAACAATATGATCCGTTACGATTCCAGCTATTCTTATTCATATAGTTCTACAGGAAATTTTCCTCCGGATTCACTATTCAGCAAATTTAAGTGGCCTGAGATAAGAAAATTTGGCGGGAACACTTTAGGATTTAAAGACCCCTTCCTAAATGACAGTACCATTAATTATTACAATTATTTTAATTCTCTTTTTCCTGACGACCATTTATTCAGAAATGACTTGTTTTACAATAACTTTTTTTTAAGGAATTTAAGAGAATCAGAAGAAAGAACCACGGACAATAAGAAGGGGAAAAAAGAAAAGCAATATTAATTCACTGAAGTTATTAAGTTGAAAATTTTACTTAATACCATCGTCTTGTCCGGAAACTTTATTTTTTGCTAGGGCGTCCCAACCTTGTGCTTTGAGTGGATGAGAACCGCCGGATTTTGTTACCAGATTAGCGCCCGCTGATTTATTGGTAATATGCCCGATAACAGAAAAATCCAGTTGGTTTTTTACTTTATCGTAATCCGAAACCGCGATAGTAAATAATAATTCGTAATCTTCCCCGCCACTCAAGGCACACATGGTTGGATCTAAATTAAACTGACGTGCTGTATCATAAGTTTGAGGATCAATTGGAATTTTTTCTTCATATAATTCGCAGCCCACCCCTGATTGATCGCAGAGGTGCATAATTTCTGAGGCCAGGCCATCACTGATATCAATCATTGATGTTGGTTTCATTTCCAGTGCTTCAAATAATTTAATAATATCTTTTCTTGCTTCCGGTTTTAATTGGCGTTCTAAAATATAATCCTTGCCTTCTAAGTCAGGCTGGATTTTTGGATTTTCCTTAAAAACTGCTTTTTCCCTCTCGAGAATTTGTAATCCCATATAAGCACCACCCAAATCACCGCTTACACAAAGTAAATCTGTTTCTTTTGCTCCGTTGCGGTACACCACTTTATTTTTGTCGCCTTCGCCCAATACCGTAATACTAATAACTAATCCGCTTAATGAAGAAGTTGTATCGCCACCAATTAAATCGACCCCATATTTTTCACATGCCATTAACATGCCGGCGTATAATTCTTCAACAGACTCCAAAGAAAAACGATTTGATAAAGCAATGCTAACTGTAATTTGTTTGGGCTGACCATTCATTGCGTAAATATCACTCAGGTTAACAACAACTGATTTGTATCCTAAATGTTTTAATGGAACGTAAGTCAAATCGAAATGAACACCTTCAACTAACATATCTGTTGAAACCAGTGTGACCTTATCGTCCTCTGAATAATTTATTACAGCGGCATCATCCCCTACTCCTTTTAAAGTGGAAGGATTTTTAATTTCGATGTGTTCTGTAAGATGCTTTATTAATCCAAACTCACCTAGTGAACTTAACTCCGTTCGTGTATTATTTTCTAACATAAATTATTTTTTTGCGTGTCCGAATATTATATAATTCCAACTGCCCGGCAGTTTATTAAAGCCTAATTTATCAATTTTCCCAAGAAAGGCTTTACTCCCTTCATTAAAACCAAATGCGCCCAAAAATCCGGATGTTTCAACTTTAACTTCCGGAAAAATGCTAAGGTAATTTTCAAAATCATTCTTCCTCATGTAATTCCAGTCTTTCGCCCAATGCACGAAATTTTTTCTAAAGAACGAATGAAATTTTGTTGCTTTTAAATTTTCGGCAAACAAAAACAAACCGCCTGGTTTTAATGCCTTGTAAATTTCATTTATTGCCTTTTCTATTCTTTCGTCCTTTCCATCACGTCCTACTCCGCCCAAAACAGATTTTAAAATAACTACATCGAACTTATTTTCGTATGGTATTTCTACGGC
>CAZRNW010000221.1:0-6304 GCA_964601535.1 uncultured Flavobacteriaceae bacterium | reverse complement strand
TAAAGCAATTGGCAGTATAAACAGTTATAATCCAATTTCAATTTTATTTAATTATAAGACCAGCATCAATAAATTCATGAAAAAATCTAATTTCTATTTGCAGTTAAAATCTGTGGATGGTTTAGATGGAGGAACTATTGGTATTGAAAGAAAAAGTAACAATGATAAAACAAGGTTCTATGCGCATTACAAAGCCATGTTGCGCGACTTACCCCAAGATATGGTGTATCTGATTAACAGGAACGAATGGGGGTATCAGAAATTAAACGGAGCCATGCATGCTGGTTTAGAACATAATTACCGTTACAAACGCGGTATTGGAAATATTAATTTGAATTTAAGGTCAGCAGCTTTTACTTACGATTATGATTACTCGGCTATTACTTTGTGTGTGGTGAATAAAAATGATTTAGGAAAAATAAATATCAATACCCGCGTATTTGGGCAGGCAGGATTTGGGAATACTGTTCCTTACGAATCAGCTTTGTACGTGGCAGGCGCTAACAACGAAGAGTTGATGGATAACAAATACACGCGTTCGATGGGTGCAATTCCACCGGAGTTTGGCGGTTACGGAAATGTTACCAATCATTTTACCGCCGGCGGCGGATTGAATTTACGCGGCTATTCAGGGTATTTGTTAGCTGATAAACAAAAAGACGGTACTACGCGTTATAATTACGCCGGCACAACAGGTGCTGCTTTTAATACAGAAATAGAATTTGGTGAATTTTTTAAATTCATGAATTTTAAATTTTTGAAGAACAGTATTAAAATGAATCCTTATTTATTTGGTGATGCAGGCATTATCAATACCAATTACAATTACGAAAAACTAAAAATGAGCGATGCCATGTTTGATGCAGGTGTTGGTACAACATTCAGTATTGTAAGATGGGGACCGCTGGTAAACGTTGCGCCTTTAACTATTCGTTTTGATATGCCGCTATTTATTTCGCGTTTACCATACGAAGAGAAGGATTACTTGCAATTCCGCTGGATGGTGGGAGTGAGCAGGGCGTTTTAAAGTTTGTTACTTTTTTTTTCATTTGGCAGATAAATCGTGAATGTAGTGCCAATCTTTTCTTGACTGTTTAATGAAATTTGTCCGTTCAGTTTTCTCACGGTGTGATTTACAGTATAGAGTCCCAACCCACTTCCGGGACTTTTGTTCGATGCACGGAAAAATATTTTAAATACATCTTTTTGTAAATTCTCAGGTATACCGATACCATTATCTTCAATCATTATTTTAACACCGCCGTTTTTATCCGCAACTGATATTTTTATAAAGGCATTATTAATACTTTCCTTTTTATATTTTATAGCGTTCTCGATAAGATTCTGAAATAAAGAAACAATGAGTAATTTATCGCTATGAAATTCCTGTTTTGCCGAAATGTTAACTTCAAATTTTATTTTTTCATAATCGGGAACGATTTTAAAGGTAGTGAGCACTTCATTAATAAGTGTTTCAAAATTAATAAAGTGAATTGTTTTTTCACCATCTCGGATACGTGTTGCCTGAACAAGTACTTTCAAAATGCCATCAAGCCTGTGAACCTGATCCTGAACCATTCTTAATAGATTTTCTTTTTCCGGAGAATCTTTTTTAGATGCTTCAGCCAGGCTTAGTAATCCCAAAATGCTGGCGATAGGCGCACGCATGTCGTGTGATGTTTTATAAATAAAGGTTTCGAGTTCATCAACAGCCTGAACAAGGTCGGTAATGTTTGTAGCCATTGTTCCAATCCCTTCGCCAACTTTGAATGCCTTTACACGGAGGTGAAAATTCCCTAAGCTGGCATGGGGAATGACATCATCAATTTCCAATAAATTGCCTGTGCGGATAACTTCAAGGTATTGATCAAAGCGTCCGCTGGATTTGGCATTGGGCGAAAGCGTTGTGATGTTTTTTCCAATCACATCTTCCTTTTTCATATTAAACAAACGGAGAGCCGCCTTATTAACATCAATCAGATTCAGGTCTTTATCCCAAAGCCAAAAAAGATCTGTTGCTTCATCAAAATATTTTTCTTTCATTATCTATTAGTAAGTATTTTAATACAAAAAATTAAATTGTGTAGTAATTCAGCTGAAATAATTTATGAATTCAAATATTTTTGTACCGAATTATAATCGTTCCAATCAACATCAGGATGATTGGCCATGAATGCCGGAGGCATCACAACAACTTTAAATTGCTGAACCCCTGGATTTGCAGGAGTTCCGGCATTTGAGAGTGTAAGGTTAAGGATAACCTGTCCGCTTTTGTATTTGTAACTGTATTGGTTTGTCACAAATGAATAAGGCATTCCAATCCAACTGGTCGATGAAGCATCCATCATGTAAACCCGCACGTCACCACTGGTAACAACTGATGATGTTATGCCCGAAACACTTAAAACCGCTTCTTGATAATTATAAGGCCAGTTGTATAAGGTCCAATCACCCGTAGCAGTTGTAAATGTCATCACCTGCATACTTGAAGTACCAGAAGGGCCTGCCGGTCCAGTTGCGCCGGTATCGCCTTTTGGTCCTGTTGTTTTTTTGCATCCTGCAATAAATAATGTGCTTAATAAAAGCACTGCAATAATTTTCGATGTGAGTTTCATACTATAAATTTTACAAGCTAATATAAACAAAAAACCCCTGAAGAACGAACTCCAGGGGTTTTAATATTATTGCGGTGACTCACCGTAGCAGAAGTCTATTTCGTAATAACTAATTTAGTTTTGGCACTGAAATTATTGCTGCCTTCAACCGTTACAAAATACATGCCGCTGGTTAATGTTGCAGTATTTAAATTAATTTTTTGTTCGCCTTCCATTAATTTCTGAGTCTTCTCGTTAATTAATAAACGGCCATTAATATCATACACACTAATTTTATATGAACCTTCACCTGTAGCGGTAAACCACAAGTTAGTTGCATCACCTGCAGGGTTTGGATATAATTTAATGTTAGCATCGAAATTAAAATCAGGTTTGTTTTGCTCCTGGATGCCGATTGCGTAAGGGATAAAGTATTTGTCAGTCGACCAAACACCGCGACCATGAGTAGCAGCATAAATTGAACCTGAGTTATAACATAACCATGGTGGTAAAGTTTGCTGGCGTAACTGTAATACAGGTACATTAGGGAAGTTATTTCCTATTCCTGTTTCTTTAGTCCATGCCGGTGTTGCCGCAGTTACATCAAGCGTGCTGTAAATACCCGTTTCAGTTCCGATAATAGCGCGTTTGTTATCGTTCATTTCCAAAAGTCCTGTATAAGCAGGTATTGTTGGTAATGTGCTTCCGTTTTTAATTGAGAAGTTTGAAGCATCAGTGTTGTTGAGATTTAAAGTTCTTACATCAGAATTGCTATAGTAAACAGTTCCCGTTTTGTTTTTGAATCCTCCGCAAGTAATCATTAAGTTGGCGTTATCAGCAGAAACTGCAAGTCCTGTTATAGGGTATTTGAATCTTCCGAGTACAGTTGTACGCTGAGGTGAATTTTTACGTACACCACCACCTGTTGTATCTACATCAGTACTAAAAATACCTGTGTAATCACTGGTTGCTAAATCGCCAACGTATTGTATGTGCGAAATACGGTAAAGATAAAAAGTAGTATCGTTTTGTCTGGTTGAGAAATAAATTTCTGTTCCGCCCGGTGCCCATTCTAAGCGTGTTACTGCAGCACCTAGAACAGGGGAAGTGGTGGTAGAAGCAACTCCACCCGGACCATCAATACGTGAGTTTTTTCCGGCAATTTTAATCCAGTCAGGATTTAGAGCGAAGTTTAAAGGGCGCTTAACAACAAAAACAGAAGCGTAAGTGCCGGCAATTGTACCTGTACCAATACCAACAGCCATGCGCGCTGATTTTGCTAACGGAAGTTTAACGGTAGGAAGCGGAGTAATACTTGAAGTAGAGGAAACCAAAGGAACCGTTAAAGTGGTTGTCGCTGTAAATGTTTGTCCGCTTATATCGCTATTTACAATAGAAATAACATCACCTACATCATATCTTAATTTATAAGTTAAGGTAATGTTTGCAGGATTGTTTGGAGCAGTTGTGAATGTATATCTTACACTGTCTATAAGGGTTGAATTCACAAAAACAGTATTGCTGCTTGCGCCCGGGGTATCACCTGTAACATTTAAACTTGTGATGGTAGTACCCGAATAAACAGGCATAATCTTGATAGTTTGAGTTGGTAATGCAGGCGTTTGACTGCTTACAGAAACAATAATAATTGTATCATATTTAGCAGCATATTGTGGACGCACATTTGTGTTAGTGAATTGAACTTTAGTAGCGCTTGCATTTACAAATGATGAAGTATTAATTTCGTTATAGAAAATTGTAGAATCTCTGTTCGACCATTGTTCCCATAATCTGAAAGGAGTGAACTCGTTGGCAAATGTAGATCCGCCGGGCCCGCCGCTTGCTGCTGCTTTGTAAATAGCATCATAAAAAGTTGAAGGCTGGGTAGCTCCATCGATATCATTTGTCCTGAAAACTGTTCCAAAAGAGCCTGCATAGAACACAGCTTTAGGTACAATTTTTGAATAATCACTTTGATAAACATCACCACTTCCTTTAAGTGTCGAAGTCATTGGGTCGTTATTTAAATAACCCGGCAAATAAATCAAACCATTACTGGTTGAACCGGCAACGACTCCTGCACTTGGCTGAAGTGTATTGGTTGTTTGCGTTACTCTCGGGAAATTTGGAACAGCAACACAATTAGTCTGTGCAACATTAAAACCTTTATTAAATGCTAAAAACGGAGTGAATTGCAAAGGATAACCACTTGGTAAAGGGAATGATTTAAAGATACCTCCGTCAGTACAAACGTAATAAAGTGTATTGCTCCCGGGAACAAATGCCATGTTATGTACATTTGCGTGCAAGTAAATTTGAGAACCTGGAGCTAGGGGCTCGCCTAATTGAGTCCAGTTACCCTGGCCAAATGCATTGCTTGCAATTTGCGACCAGAAGTAAAGAAAATGGCCTCCAATAAAAAATGCGTCTTTTTTCAACGGGTCAGCCACAATCATATTGGCATAATCTCCCATCCCTTTTGTCCCATTACTTAATGGATCGAGGGCTGCAGTACCAAGAGAAATTGTTGTCCATGTAACACCTTTATTATTTGAACCCATAACAGCAGATAATCCTCCGTTAGTAGTGGTTGTAGTTGATTTCATTTTTGCAATCGACAAATACACATAATTTTCATCAACCGGAGAGGTTGCAATTTCGATACGCCCTCTGTTAGTGATGAAAGTTGGGGTAATAGCTGCAAAAGTTGAGCTTCCGAAAGCAGAATAATAAACTGCTGAAGTAGAGGCGCTTTTTACACCTGCTGAATAATAAACATCACCGTTTTTAGCAAGCTTAACATCCATCGCAGCTAAGCCGGAAGTAACTGACATAGCCTCTTCAGCAAAGGTTGTACCTCCATCGGTAGAAATAAATAATCCTTTTTGGGATGCAACATAAACGTTAGGCGAAAGAACTGCTACTTCGTTAATGTCTCCGAATACAGAAGAGTCAGCCAATAAAGTAAATGTAGATGAGCTTGCCATTAATTTATATAAACCTGTCCCGATAAATGCCGACATACCTGCACCATTGTCGCCATGTCCAAAAGTTTCACCGGTTCCAACATATAAGTTGCCTGAAGCATCCTGTGTCATACAAGAAACAATTAAAGATGAGGCTGCATCATTAACAGGCGTCCATGTAGCACCCGCATTTCCACTTCTGAAAACACCACCGCTAGCACCGGCAGCGAACATTTTGTTACCGCTTGCATCGGTATTATCCACTATAATTGAGCGGGTTCTACCTGCTACATCGTTCGGCCCCATTTCGCCCCATTGTAAACCTAATTGTGCAAACGAGTTGCTGCCAATTAATAAAGCCCCAAATAATAAGGCACCTTTAAATTGTTTTGTAATGTTTGAAATCATATTCTTAAACGTATAAATTGTTATTTAGTATATTTTTGTAAATATAAAAATAAAAGGATACAAAAAGGACATAGAAGAGATAACATTTTAAAAGTGGTTGGCTTTTCTTTATTACTGGTAGAATTTGGCACAAAATATATCCTTTTGCTAAACCTGTTTATAAGCTTTTTCGAGTAAAAAGAATCAATTTTGATGATAAAAGTATCTGAAAATCAAGCCTCAACCAAAGACCCAATTTTTAGATAAATCCCACTGAATTATAATAGAAAAATGCGGTATAAATTGCGAAAAACACGAACTCCCTAGAAACCAAACACATAACAATTTTGAATAAAT
>CAZRNW010000220.1:0-6336 GCA_964601535.1 uncultured Flavobacteriaceae bacterium | reverse complement strand
ACGGTAACCACGTTAATATTTGGATTAGCTCCTGTACCACCAGATTTAGACTTATAGGTTGGAGTAATGTGGTTGTTGTTTTTGTCTTTACAAGAAACAATAATTAAGGCAGTAGCGCCTAAAATAACCAAAGTTGATAATAATACTTTTTTCATTTTCATCAGAATTGATACTCAAATATAGCCATTTAGCCCGTTTTAGACAAACAAAATCTTAACAAATGAGTGAAAATGGATTTAGGATTAGGGAAAAGGGCCTTTTTGGTTGAAAGTTCAGGATTTCGAGTGTATTATTGACAGCCCACATCGCCATTGACATACACAATAGGTAAAGGATACAAAGCCTGCGTACATGGAATATTTACGAATGCTGCAATAGTGGTACTTGCGCCAACCGTCACCGAAACTGAGCCTCCGCTTTTCGAATACCATAAGATTCCGGTTGGTTGTAAAGGGGCGTTAAGAACGGTTATGCGTACTTCTCCCGGTAAAGGAACTCCGGATGTTGTAACATAAGTACCGCTTGTAATTATAGTGGCAAAAGTTAAAATAACTGTACTGGTTCCGTCGGTGCCTGTAAGTGTTAAGCCGCCTAAAACGCAATTACTGAAAGTCCAGTTTGTAAATGTTGTGCTGACCTGTAATGTACTGTTAGTTGTACACGGATTAAATAAAGGAGCATCCTGTGAAGTAAAAGTATAAACCGGAACCGCTGAATTTGTAGTTGGTGTGGGGCTGGCGGTTTCGGGTGTTGATTCCGGTGCAGGGTCTTCTTTTTTATCGCAAAAAGTTAATGAGATTAAAACAAGAAGCAACGCTACTGAACCTGATATAGAAAAGGGCTTGAACATTCGTATGCCAAATCTAATTAAAAAAATAAATGGGTTATTATTTTTAATATAAGAAGCTATTTAATTAACTTAATAACAAACCACCGATCCGGAAGCAATAACGGTAGGATTTGAGGTCGAATACTGATTACAATTAATGTTTGTAAAACTAGCAACCTTCCCTGAGGCATTGTATGTAACCGATAATGTACCTTCTTTAGAATACCAAATTCCCGGTGGCTGGCTTGGAGGATTGGTTATTTTCATTTGTACTTGTCCTCCGGCAGGAACTCCGCCGGTTAAGGCGTAGTTTGAAGATATTGGTGATGCTCCAAAGATTAGTTCTACAGTACAACTGCCGCATACCCCTTTCATTTTGTTTGGTGAAACATTACAGCTGTCATATACCCAACATGCCCCTCCAACCATTAGTGTTGAATTAGCAACTGTTGTAACAGTACCACACGAACGCACGGACATTGTTTCTTCCTTTTTACATGACAAAAATGAAAATATTCCAATTAATAATAAGAAAACACTTGTAACAGCAATTTTTTTCATTCCAATAAATGTAGTGAATTTTTAATCAAGAAGCCATTTTCTTCAAAAGTACACTCGGGCGGTAACGGTCTTCCTGGTATAAATCGTAAAGGTCCTGCATGGTTTTTAGCACGTTTTTAGGGCCAATTTCATCCGCCCATTTAAAAAGGCCTTTAGGGTAATTTACCCCTTTGGTCATGGCTAAATCAATATCTTCTTTCGAAGCAATTTGGTAATAAAGGGAATCAACGGCTTCATTAATCAGCATCGCTAAAATGCGGTTAAAAACGAGTTTACCCAGGGCTTCATCTTTTTTAGGTGAGGGCATTATTGCACCTTCTGCATAATTATAAAAACCTTTTCCGCTTTTTTTACCTAAAAAACCTGCTTCCAAAAGTCGTTTTTGTGAAATGCTTGGTTTAAAACGGGGGTCGAAATAAAATTGTTTCCAAACAGTTTCAGTCACTACATAATTTACATCATGGCCAATTAAATCCATTAATTCAAACGGACCCATTTTAAAACCGCCGAATTCTTTCATGGCCCAATCTATTGTTGGCATATCGGCAATGCCTTCTTCGTAAATGCGTAAAGCTTCACTGTAAAACGGACGTGCCACGCGGTTCACAATAAAACCAGGAGTATCTTTTGCGATTACGGTAACTTTTCCCCAGCTGTCAATTAATTTTTTTACTTCGCCTGATAAATTTTTTGATGTTGCAATGCCGGGAATAATTTCCACTAAAGGCATGATGGTTGCCGGATTAAAAAAATGAATACCTAAAACTCTTTCCGGTTTTGAAACGGAAGAAGCAATAGAGGCTATTGAAAGGGATGATGTATTAGTTGCCAGAATACAATCCGCAGAAACAATTTTTTCTAAATCGGAAAATACTTTTTGTTTGATTTCTAAATTTTCAACAATGGCTTCAATCACCAGATTACATTTTGCGAATGCATTTAAATCGGAGACAAAATTTATGTTTTTAGAAATGCTGTTGGATTGCTCTGATGAAATTTTTTGTTTCTCCACCAGTTTTGCCAAAGATGATTTTAAATTGGCCTGCGCTTTTTCTAAGGATTTGGAATTGTTATCGTAAACTAAAACCGAATGTCCGGCTATAGCTGCAACCTGTGCAATACCGGCACCCATAGCACCCGAACCAATAACACCAATAACTGAACTTTTAGAGAACATAAATTATTTTGCGATGATAATTTTTTTCTGATATTGTTTTTCACCCGCCTTAATACTAACGAGGTAAGTACCGCTTTCCAAACCTGAAACATCAATGGTTTTAAAGGTAACAGGAAAAGAACAATCGTTTAAATTATTTTCAGAATAAACTAATTGCCCTAATACATTCCTGATTTCAACCGAATAATCTTTCGAATCAGCATTTGCAAAATTGATGTTGATATTGTTTTTTGCAGGGTTAGGATAAATATTTGCATTCAAAAAATTCACATTTTCTTTTACGTCTACACCTGTAACAGTTGATCTGATAAAGAAAAATCCGTTTTGCATATCATTTAAAATAATAACACCGCTTGGTAAAAACGGATAAGCGCCCCAGTTTCCGCGGTAAGAAGAAGCCCCGTAATTATTCGAAAAATTAGCTCCGCCCTGCGGATAACTGTCGAAAAACCCGGCGATGAATGGTGAATTTGGGTTTGAAATATCATAGAGATATAATCCATCCTGATAACAGGAAACGAAAGCATATTTATTTCCTAGTACATAAGGATTGTGCGCCACAAATTCGATATTAGAATTAGGTTCAACGGTGCTCGACATGGAAATACTTCCTAAATTAGAAACATCGGCAACTTTAATTGAAACGCCGGTAGGCACTTCATCACAAAAAACAAGTGTGTTGCCATTGCTTGTTAATGAACTTGCGTGGTTGTAACCTGCTTCTGGATAACCTGTAAATGAACCTAACATGGTAAATGTATTGGTTCCTGTATCAAATTTAAAAACATGTAATCCCTGATTTCCTGCCGAAGCATAAACTGTATCGTTACGTACAAACATATCGTGCACATAATTTATCGAAGGGTAATCATCAGAAAGCGTTCTCAATAAAACAGGAACAGATGGTGTTGCTAAACTGTAAACACACATGTTCGATAAAACACTGCTCGCTGAGGTTTGTCCGCCTACATATAATTTGTTTCCGTCGACCCAACAGGTATGGCCGCGTTCAAAATAAGTGGTCCCGTTGTGCACCAGGTGTACTGAATCGGGCAGGTACGACATATCAATAATCTGGAAAGTATTTGGTGCGTAATCATCGCTCACGATGTAACAATAATTCTGATAAGTTTTTAATTCGCGCCAGGTACAGCCGGCGTGTTTATTGGGTACCGAATCACAAATTACAGGAACCAAAGGATTGGTAATATCAACAAAATAAGTTTTTGAGCTGGCGCCGATAATGGCGTATTCTTTATTTTTTGCAGTCTGCACCCAACCCCAGCAGCCGGAATATTTACGTCCGTCGTTACCTGTGTTATCACCGTTCGGATCCATTTTACTTAATAAGGTAAAATTTAGTGAAGGATAAGTTTGTGCTGAGAATTCAAAAGATAGTACAGAAACGAAAAGAATTGTGAAAAGTAATTTTAATTTCATGGTAAATGTGTTTAAACAAATATAAGAATTTAAACGCAATTAAAAGAGCGCGGTTAAACCAAAATGGATTTTACCTGAGCGGACATCAATTCCGTTGCCTTTTTGACTGCCTAAAGCATAATTTAGAGAGAAAATTCCCGCTTTTGTATCAAAATTAATACCTGCTCCGAAACTGTATGGCATATCGTTAAAATAAGCGGAGGTACTTGTGTTTTCATACCAGGCGCCTTCAGCAAATAATAGGATGTTTGAATTTTGCGCAAATAAAAATCTGTACTCTAAAGTTGGAATCACATAAGTTGATGCGTAAATACTTTCTTCATCAAAGCCTCTTAAAGTTCTTAATCCGCCAATGCGGAATAATTCATTTTTAAAAACAGGCGCCGAACCAAACACGGTTCCGTATTGCGCAGCCAGGCGTAAAACATTATTTCCTTTTATCTGAATAAATAAATTTAAATCACCTTCGCTTTG
Organism: uncultured Flavobacteriaceae bacterium; assembly: GCA_964601535.1. Taxonomy (GTDB): domain Bacteria; phylum Bacteroidota; class Bacteroidia; order B-17B0; family Aurantibacillaceae; genus JAHEYG01. Next base: position 1,855 of record CAZRNW010000220.1, on the reverse strand, counting down.
GTATTGCGTTGATTTCAGCTGAAGGTTATTATAAGCCATATCATTAATCTTCGGATTTTTTTTGATGGTTTTATTTCCTGTTTGTCCGTTAATGTTTATGGCGAAACCTTTGTGCGGATTAAAACGGTAATCGAGTTTTTCAAAACTTAATCCTAAACCGTACGACTGCGTGCTTACATCAGCGTAATCGGGTAAAACAGTAATGAAAGCTAAACCTGATGTGGAAAGAATATTGGCGTTGCGCTGTTTGTAAAATACTTTCAGGTTATTTAGTCCGCTGAAATAATATTGCAAACCGGCGTTGTGATTCACATCAATAAATGAAGTATCTTTTTTATAAATTTTCAGTGCGTAATCAACTCCGATCGGAGAACCTAAAATGTAAGGGTAAATAACCCTTCCTTTAAAATCCTGGGTTTGTGTTTGCAGGCGCCGCCAGTTTAAATCGAAAGTTTCGCCGCTGCGGAAAATGGTATTCACTAATTTTATTTTTACATCACCCGTAAAAACTGTTTTCCCTGTTTTATTATCCGGTAAAATACCAATAATGCCATCGAATTGTGAGGCATTTCTTTTATTCAGAAATAAATACAATTTGTTTTGTTTTTCATAAAAACGCAATTCCAAAGCACGCTGTTCACTTAAAAAAGGAAGTTGTTTTATTTTTTTTGAAGCGGAGCGGAAAGAGGCTTCGTTGTAAGGCATATTAGGCCGTATTCCCAGATAACGGTACATAAACTGCTTATTGATTTTTGCATCTCCTTTAAGGATGATGCTGTCGATTTTAACGAATTTATTTTTTTCTAAAGACAAAACCGCCGAAAGGGAATTGTCGTTAATAGTGATGCTGTCGAGTTTTAAGGAAGCAAATGGATAGCCGTTATTCTCGTAATAAGTAACCGATTTTTCCAAGAGTTTAGCGGCTTGTCCGTAACTGAAAGGTTTATTGGTATATAATTTTTCACTAAAGCCGAGCTTCGATAGAACACCCATATCTGCATTTCCTTTTTTAAGCTGCGCCCATTTAAATTTTTTCCCGATTTGCAAAGCATAAATTTTATTTAGCGAATCACCGGTTTTCGAAACAATATCTGCCAGTAAATAGCCCTCGGCCCTTAAATCATTTAAAAGAGTATTAACGCTTTTGATTAATTCTTTTTCGGATTTATAGCTGTTTTTATATTTCAGGTATTTAAAAATTTTAACCGAATCGGTATTTTCCAGTTTCAGGTTAAAAGCCTTTGCGCCGGATTGGATATTCTGTGCCTTTAATTCGTAAGCACAGGCAATTAAGCCTAAAATGCAGAGATATTTAAAAGCCTTTTGGAGCATATTTTGCCTTAAATTACTAATTAATTCTTAACGCATATTTGCCAAATTTTATTACATTTAATGAAATTTTTACCGGATGAAAAAACTTATACTCTTATCGTTTATTCTGGCTTCATTTTTAGGCGGGGCCCAAATCAGCATTACCATGAGCAATATGCCGGTATCCGGGGATACTGCCAGGGTTTCTTTGCCTACTCTTTTATCGCTGATGCATCCTTCGCATACGGATTATACCGTTTCCGGTGCTAATAAGATGTGGATTTTTGATTCGCTTAATGCGAATAGCCAATTGGTCCGTAAATTTGTTCCATCCTCTTCAACACCTTATTTCTTTTATTTTTTCTTCCCGAAATATGGCGAAAAAATTACCGATTCTGTTCCATTGCCTGCAATTCCTTTGGGAACGCTGACTATTTCGATGAAAGACGTTTATAATTTTTTCAAGAAAAACGGTACTTCTTCTTTTAACGCAGAAGGTACAGGGATGAGTATTTCAGGTTTGCCGCTGGCGGGGACTTATTCC
>CAZRNW010000219.1:231-6375 GCA_964601535.1 uncultured Flavobacteriaceae bacterium | reverse complement strand
GTATTGAATACAATTCTCGGCGGTTATTTTGGCTCGCGTTTAATGGCGAATATCCGTGAGGACAAAGGTTATACTTACGGCATTGGTTCCGGCTTGACTTCATTTGTCAACTCCGGTTATTTTTACATTAGTACTGAAGTTGGTTCAGATGTAACAAAAAATGCATTAGAAGAAATTTACAAGGAAATTAAGAAATTGCGCGAAGATTTAATTAGTACTGAAGAATTAGAAACCGTGCGCAATTATATTTTAGGACAATTCCTCCGCAGTGTTGACGGTCCTTTTGCTTTAGCCGAAAAATTTGTATCCGTTAAGGAATTTGGCTTGGATTACAGCTACTACCAAAATTATTTTAAGTCCGTAAAAAATGTAACCCCAACAGATTTACGTGATTTAGCCAATAAATATCTCCAGGAAAAAGATTTGATTGAGTGTGTGGCAGGGAAGATTTAAATTCTTTCGTTAACCCAAACCAAAATTTCTTCAAGCATCGGAGCACTTTCAGGGTTTTCGTTTATTCTTGCCGTAAGTAATTGTTGAGCGGCTTTTAAATCGGCTGCGAGGATTTCACTTTCAATGGTTTCAATTACAGTCAGGCATTCCATGGCAATCATGTAATCACCTTCACAGGCTTGCTTTACAAAGAATAAAAAATCAGAAGTACAATCCAAACCAATTTCCCAGTAAATAGAAATCAGTCTCGCTTTTTTTGTCTTGTCTTTTACAGAGGAAACAACTTTTAATAAAGCTTTTTCAGGATTGCTGGCTTTTATTTTGGCTAAAAGTTCTTCACGCTCTTCAGGTAATAATTTTCCCTCAGCTATCGAATCAATGGCGTCTTTTAAATCACCGGTATCTTTAATGCCGTCTTTACCAATAATAATGGTACGGAATTTTTTCTCGTCGAAATACTTTTGGTTGTTTTCTTCAAAACTTTCCTTCTCCTGGGCCATTAGAGTAACTGTTTAATAATTTCTTCAACACTTACACCCTCCGCTTCTGCTTTATAATTTAAAACTAAACGGTGACGTAAAATAGGAATGGCAATAGCCTTCACATCTTCAATATCCGGACTAAATTTTCCGCGTATTAAAGCGTGGCATTTGGCGCCGATAACTAAGTATTGAGAGGCCCGCGGCCCTGCCCCCCATGCTAAATATTTTTTTGAAACTTCACTCGAGTATTCGCTCTTTAAACGTGTTTTGTTCACCAGCTTCACTGCATACTCAATCACATTATCAGCAACAGGCACTTTGCGCACCAATTCCTGGAAATAAACTATTTCTTCAGAGCTTAATACTTTATTTACTTTAGCTACTGAGGTAGAAGTCGTTTGTTTCACGACTTGTAATTCCTCAGCAAAAGCAGGATAATCTAACCACACATTAAACATAAAACGGTCTAATTGGGCTTCAGGTAAAGGATAAGTTCCCTCCTGCTCTATCGGGTTTTGCGTTGCTAAAACAAAAAAAGGATTTCCCAATTCATACTTTTTACCGGCAGCGGTTACTTGTCTTTCCTGCATCGCTTCTAATAAAGCAGCTTGTGTTTTCGGCGGTGTACGGTTAATTTCATCGGCCAAAATAATATTCGCAAACAAAGGACCTTTAATGAATTTAAAATTACGGCTCTCATCTAAAATCTCAGAGCCAATAATATCACCCGGCATTAAATCAGGCGTAAACTGAATACGGTTAAATGATAATCCCAAAGCATCTGCAATGGTATTTACCAATAAAGTTTTTGCTAATCCAGGCACACCCACCAATAAACAATGCCCTTTACTGAAAACAGAAATCAAAACATCTCTTATTGTTTCGTTTTGCCCGACAATTACTTTTCCTATTTCCGCATTTAGTTGCTTGTATTTCGCAACAAATGCTTCGGCAGCTTCGGTATCTGATTTGTATTGCATAAATTAAGGTGTTATGGTCCAGTTATAATCCATCTTGCACTTATACTCAGGGTCAATTTTTATGTAAGTTAACTTCGAACGTTTTTCAATCCAGTTCTCAATTTCTTTTTTGTTTTTTTCATAAATTGCCATTTGCAACAATTTCTGATAATCATCCTTAATATTCATTTTATGCGGCTCACTGCGCGAAATAATGGTGAGAATTCTGTAACCCGGCTTGCCATCAACTCCTGTATAATTCATGGGTGTAGTAACATCACCAACCTGCATTTTGTCAAACATAAAAACAAGGTTCTGGTCAAGCTGAGAGATTTCTTCGTTATCCCATTTTGTGTTTCCTGAATTCGGATTCACCATTAAACCGCCGTTTTGTTTTGTCTCTTTATCATCGCTGTATTTTTTTGCAGCATTTTCAAAAGATATCTTTCCATCAATGATTGCTTTCTGAATTGTATCCAATTGCGTTTTTGCATTAAAAACATCCAACTGCGTAATTTTTGCCGAGACTAAAATATGCCGCGCATCTACAATTTCTCCCTTTCGGGAAATTAATTCCATGAAGTGAAAACCATATGCAGATTCAAATACTTCAGAAACTTCTCCCTTTTTTAAACGGAAAGCCACAGCCTCAAACTCAGGAACCATTTGTCCGCGCCCGAAGGAAGGAAGTTGTCCCCCCGTTTTTGCTGAACCCGGATCTTCACTATACAGTGCCGCCAATACACTAAAACTTTCGCCGTTAATTACGCGCTGACGGTAAGATTCAATAGCTGTACGCGCATCTTTCTTTGCCTGTTCGTTTACAGGAGGCATTTTTATGATTTGTGCGATTTCCAATTCGGTGCCGATTAAAGGCAAACTATCTGTAGGAATATTCTGGTAATACAATCTTACTTCAGATGGTGTGAGTTTGGTATCGCCCGTAATTCTTCCGCGCATTTTTTGCTGTAATAATTGATTTTGTACATCATCACGGATTTCATCTTTAAACACATTAATACGCTTCCCGTAAAATGCTTCAAATTTCGATTCATCGCCACCAAACATATTCAGGTAATAAGCCAAACGCTTTCCAATCTCGCCATCAATTTCCTGGTCACTCACGGTAACACTGTCACGGTCGGCCTGTGCCAATAATAATTTACTGTATAATAATTCTTCGAAGGCCTTGCATTTATTTGCATTAGGATCTTCCTTCAGGCGCTCCATCTGGTAAATCTCCAGATCTGATAAAAGCAAAGGGTATTTACCTACAATTGCAATCACTTTATCCAACACCTGTTGTGCATTGGATGCTAAAGCGGCAATAGAAAAAAGTATAATAAGAGCCCTTTTCATGGATTGCTAAATTACACAATAAAATCTGTAGGAATAAACAATTTTATCAATAAGAAAGGGGGATTTAGGGAATTAAAGTTTTTTAACACGGCTAGTCTTGTTTAATTCACCTTGAACTTCCCTTCACTCTTGGCCTTCTCTAAAATCTGCTGTTTGTATTGACGGATGAGTTTCATTTTACGGCCATTCAGCAATATTTTTTTAATGTTGTTTTGCTCAAAATTGATGGGCGAAAGTCCATTTTTAATTTTGATTTCCTTTATTTTTAAATAGTAATAATTCAGACTATCCGCATACTCAAAATAGCGCCCTGCATAAAAGTTATACTCGGGTAAATCACGCAATTGAGGGATTTCCTTTTTAATATCCTCCAATAACAGCCAGGTACTGTCGTTCACAAAATAATTATCGGCGTATTGCAGACAAAGTGATTTAAGCACTTCCTTATCCTTAGGATTCTGTGAAATCACCGCCGCCTTCATTTTACCCAAAGCTTTTGATTTTACAGGTACTTTAAAGTAATTCACCTTTACAATATTATCCTTCAAAATAAAATTATCGCGGTTAGCATCGTAATAGGCCTGAACTTCCTCTTTGGTAATGCTTGTATCAAGATTGTTTTCGATAAGACGGATTTCGTATCTGTAATTGATTAACTCCTGACGGTATTTCTCAACTTCTGCGTCCACATTCAAGTCTTCGGGCATTAATTTTTCTTTGGCTTCCTGATAAAACAATTCGTCTTGTGCCCAGTTTTCAATTAATTTTTTTGAAGTTACTGCACTATCAGCGCCCCCACTCCCGAAAAAATTAAATTGCCTGTATTCATCCACGCTTAATTTTGTATCGCCCACAGCAGCAATAGATTTTATTTCCTGTTCCTTATTGTTTTCACAAGAAACAAGACTCAAAAAAAATAATATGTAAAGAAAATATTTCAAATTGATTTCAAAAAAAAGGCTTCCGACTGAGTCGGAAGCCTTCATTAAAATTTTAATTTAATTATTTGATAGTGCTTAAAACCGCTTCGTCGATTTTAACCGGATATTTATTTTTCAAATAAGCAATCCATTCTTTCTCTAAATTCACCTGGAAATCGGCTGTTACCAATCCTTTCGCCTCGTTTAAAGTTTTTGGCGATTTAGGCAAAACTTTATTTACTTTAATCACCATATAACGGGCGCCTTTTTCTTCTTTAATGTTTTTTGCAATAACTCCTTCTTTCCAATTATCAGCCAAATTCGGATTTTCGCCTTTCAGATACATTACATTATCCACTGATAAATTTAACTGCGATGTTTTGTTAATGGTTTCAGTAATTTCCTTTTCACCTTTGCCTTTTGCTAACATTTTGCGTACCTCAGCAGCAATTTTCTCATCTATGCAACGGTAAGTTGTAACATCTGCTCTCTCTTCCCACAAGTAGTTATTTTTATTTTTCTGATAGAATTCTTTCAAGCCGTTAGTATCCTTAACAGCTTTACTCCAAACTTTCTGGTCAGTTAAATCAAACAATAAAATGCCATCGCGGTATTCATGCAATAGGTTTTTGAAATCAACACGTGTAGTTTCTAATTGTGCGTCTTCGTAAGATACCACAACTTCTTCCACCCACTTTTCATAAATCTGCCCCATTAAATCTTTCAAATCAGTCGGACTCCTGAAAACCATATTTTGCTCTAAAAACTGTGCGAATTCTTTCATGCCGTAAGTTTTCTTGTTGAAAGAAATAATTTCTTTGTTACCTAATTTATCTGCACGGCTTGCTTTCCATGTTGCAGTAAGATAGGTGGTGTCTAACACTTTAAGAATTTCATCACGGTTAGCTAAATTTTGTTTGAAGTTGTTTTCTTTTTTCACACGTGCTATTAATGCAACACGTCCCATTTGCGAACGGCTGTCACGCGCAACTCTTCCTTTTATTTCAGTTTTCATCTGATCGAAAGGAGGTAATCCTTTTACTTCAATCCGCTTAATGATATGCCAGCCATATTGTGTCATTACCGGCTCACTAACATCACCGTCTTTCTTCAAATCATAAGCAGCGTCTTCAAAAGCTTTAGGAACTTTTCCGCCCTTAAATGGCGCTAATTGACCGCCGCGGTCTGACGATTGTTTGTCATCCGAAAAATTACGGGCTACATCTTCAAATTTTTCGCCTGCTTTTAATTTTCCTTTTAACTCATCAATTTTTGTTTTCAAATTTGTTTTATCAGTATCTGTTGCATCCTTAGGAAACTTCACCATGATATGGGCTACCGTAATTTCACCGCGGTTAGCGCGCTTGTCGTAAACTTTTACAATGTGGTAACCGTATTTTGTACGCACAACAGGACTAACTTCTCCGGGCTTTGTATTGAAAGCCATTGTTTCAAAAGGATAAACCATGTCTAACGCTGAGAAATAACCTAAATCACCTTTGTTATCATTTACAGAAGGATCATCACTTGTTTTTGGTGCAATACCTGAAAATTTATCAGGTCCGGCGTTTTTAGAATACTCTGCTAAATTTTTTACAGAGTTTAATTTCGATTTGTATAAACCACTGTCTTTCTTAGCGAAATCAGATTTTATCAGAGTGGTATTTTTCAGCATTTTATCATACTCGGCAATTTGTGCTGCTGTTGGTAATTTTCCTACAATTGCATTTCTGATTAAAGTTGCCCTTGTAAAACACTCTAAAGTATCTTTCGGGAATTCGATATCGCTGCAGCGTATTAAAATGTGGCTTGCTTTCACTTCCCACTTCATACGCTCGTAAGCTTCACTGATTAAATTTTCGTTGGTGTTTTTGTCCGTTAAATAAGGCGATGCTAACTGACGGCGGTAACCTGCTAATTCAGTTTTAAAAGATTGTGCTGTATCCAATCCCATCGATTCTGCTTCAAATA
>CAZRNW010000219.1:0-221 GCA_964601535.1 uncultured Flavobacteriaceae bacterium | reverse complement strand
TCTTTTACCGCTTTAGGGTCGGCCGTTGGTTTGTTATTGTTTTTACGGAATACGCTTTCAAACTCAGATTTATTAACTGATTTGTTACCGATGGTCATGATAACCGGGTCGGCAGTTTGAGCATAAACTGAAACTGCTAGAACTGCAGATAAAACTGTAATTGAAATTTTCTTCATAACTCTGATTTTTTTACGGAATGCAAATTTAATTTTTTTCTTGAA
>CAZRNW010000218.1:0-6376 GCA_964601535.1 uncultured Flavobacteriaceae bacterium | reverse complement strand
AATTTTCTTCCCGATTTTGGAAATTAATTCTTCCTGCTGTTTTTCATTCAGTTCTCCTAAATTCTCGGCGTAATATTGAAATTCAGTATTTGTCGCAGGTAAAAATTCAACGGGCGGATAAAAATCGCGGATGGTTCCTTTGTAAACGAATGGCCAATCCAGCAACACAAAATTTCCGAATGAATCCACAAACAAAGGAATTGCTTCGAAAATAGATTTATTCAAATTATCATAAACAGTACGGCCACCTGCAAAAGAAATTTCACGCTCTTTTGAACGGCCGCCAAAAATAATTCCGACTTTAAGTTTCGACATAATTTAGTTCAGTGTTTAAAGTTCAAAATAATAGAGTCTGTTTAGATTCGCGTTAAAAGAATTAATTAACGGAATAATTAACAAAGTTAAACCTTGTTCATGAGATAATCTACCAGCTTCCGCGTTGCTATAGCTCTGTGACTGATAAGGTTTTTTTCATCCGGACTCATTTGAGCAAAGGTTTTATCATAACCTACAGGAATAAAAACCGGGTCGTAGCCAAAGCCCCCGTTACCAATGGGTTGAAGGGTAATTTGACCTTTAATTTCTCCCTCAAAAAACTGTTCTATCCCATCTATAACAAGGGCGATTACCGTTTTAAAACGGGCGTTCCTGTTCCTGTTTGAACCTAATTCGCTTAACAATTTTTTGGTGTTATTGGCATCGTTTTTTGGTTCACCGGCGTATCTGGCCGAAAAAACACCGGGTTGATTATTCAGAGCCTCTACTTCCAATCCACTATCATCACCAAAACAATCGTATTTATACTTTTCGGAAACGTACTTAGCTTTTATAAGTGCATTTTCGTGAAATGTTTTACCTGTTTCTTCAATTTCCTCCAAACAATTAATGTCCTTTAAACTAAGCAGTTTTATTTTATTGCCAATTACTTTTTGAATTTCGGTGACTTTGTTTTGATTGGAAGAAGCGAATACTAATTCCATCTTAAAGCTCCTTGAATAATTTTAAATAATTCTCTTTTTGCGATAGGATAGAATATTTTTCTTCCACGGTTTTTCTTCCGGCCTTTCCGATTTTTTGGCGGAGCTCTTTCGAATCAATTAATTGAGAAAGTTTTTCAAGCCATTGCGCTTCGGTAGATGCAAGGAATCCATTAACACCGTCCTGAATTATTTCAGAATTTACGCCAACGGGCGACATAATAGTAGGAATTTCAAGCGCCATGTATTGCAAGCCTTTTAATCCGCATTTGCCGCTCGCCCATTTATCATCGGGCAAAGGCATGATGCCAATGTCGAAAGTAGAAAGCTCCTCTACTTCGTTGTCTTTTTTCCACGGTAACGAAATAACGTTTAGTTCTTCGTTTTTATAATTAGCGTCTCCAATTGCTTTGATACTTATTTTATCTCCGTATTTTTCCTTCAGTTTCCTAAGAACAGGAACCGCAAAATCAAAATGCTTCAATGTAGTTAAGCTGCCGCTCCAACCAATACAAATTGTCGTGTTTTTATTTCCTTTATTGGTATACTCAACCGTATCAATTGTGGTAGGAATCAGCTTTACATTTTTATTAAATTGTTTGGCATAATTACATAGATAAGGATTGCCGCCAACCACTACATCACATAGTGAAATTATTTCCGAAGTTTTATCCGGGTTTTTTAGCCAGGCTAATTTTTTATTCGCATCTGAAACATCCAATAGCCAAATGGAATCGTCGAAATCAAAAATTAATTTGGCTCTTGATTTGGCAAAACGTTTCTCGAAAAAAATTGTGCCCAGCATAAAAGTTTCGCGCTGAATGAAAATAAAATCATAATCATTTGCCCGTGATGAAAGCTTCCATAATTTCAAAAAACCGCTGATTACAATTCCCAGTTTTCCCAAAAATTTTCCTTTGCTGTAAAAAATTTTGTCTTTCTCCGCATCCAATAAAAAAGAATGTGTGCATTGGTAACCATTCTCTTCCAGAAACGAAATGTATTGTTCGAAACGGAAACGCTGACTTGGTGAACGGTCGGGACGATGAACAGTTAAAAAAAGAATTTTTGGCATTTTAATCTTCTAACCAGATTTTCGGGAGTTTTTCGGTTATTTCTATATTGCTGAATTTGCCGCTTTTTTTCACGCCGGCTTTTTTTGCCCAATCGGCCATTTTTTTCAAACCATCCGATAGTGATGTGAAGCTTGAATCCTTAATATTGAAAACAGCTTTTACTTTAGTGTGATCCGAATAAGCATGCAATACTTCATTCCTTGCTTCTAAATGACGAAGTGGCTGTTCCATTTTCAAAGTTTTCATGACTTCAGTCGCCAGTTCATTTACCGAATATTCATTGTCACCGCCAATGTTAAACACTTCGTTATAAGCTTTAGGAATATTCACTGAATTCGCAATATAAGGTGCCACATCCCCAATGTAACTGAAGGCTCGCGTTTGAGAACCATCACCAAAAACAGTTAATGATTTCCCCTGCATTAATTGATTCATGAAAATTCCAACCACATTACGGTAACGGTCACCCAAATTCTGATACTCACCATACACATTATGTGGACGGAAAATAATATAATTCAAGCCAAACATTTCGTGTGTAGCTTTCAAATCTAATTCCACCGAAAATTTTGCGATGCCATAAGGATCTTCCGGCATTGGGGTCATGTCTTCCTTCATTGGTAATTGTCCTTTACCATAAACAGCAATGGAAGAAGTGAAAACAAAACATTTTATTTTATGAATAACCGATTGATTAATTAAATTGATGCTGCCGATAACGTTATTGTTGTAATTAAACCGTTTTATAAAATGACTTAAGCCCTCGGCGGCATAAGCAGCTAAATGGTAAACGTAATCGAATTTTTCTTCTGCAAATAATTTCTCGAGTAAGGCATTGTCGTTTATAGAGCCCTTTACAAATTTTGCTTTTGAATGAATGTTTTCCTCAAAGCCCCCGCTTAAATCATCAAGCACCACAACCGAATGGCCAGCGCTGATAAGATGATTGGTAACATGCGCTCCAATAAAACCTGCACCGCCGGTAACTAATGATTTCATAATTAAAACAATACCTTTTCACAAATATAAGCAAATCATGCATTTATTAAACCGTAAAATCAGAATATTTAAGGTTTTGTCTGCTTTAAATTTAATTACGTCGAATATGAAAAAAACTGCTTGTCCCCGCCCCCGAATAATATAGTTTTGAATTGCTTTTGTTATATTTGAAATTATAATTTTTAAGGTTCTCAATTATTAATGAAAATTTTAGTTACAGGCAGCAGTGGTTTAATTGGTTCTGAAGCCGTAAGGTATTTCGGTAAGCAAGGTCATGAGATAATTGGCGTGGATAATAATCTCCGCAAATTTTTCTTTGGCGATAACGGCGATACCAGCTGGAATTTAAATACGCTTAAAAAACTGCCCATAAACTTTACACATTTCAACACAGATATTCGTGACAGAGCTGCTGTTCTTGAATTAATTAAAACACAAAAACCAAATGCCATTATTCACTGCGCCGCACAGCCTTCACACGATTTAGCAGCGAAAATTCCATTCGAAGATTTTGATACAAATGCAGGCGGAACATTAAATTTACTGGAAGCTACCCGTCAATATTGCAAAGATTCTCCTTTTGTTTTCATCAGCACCAACAAAGTTTATGGCGATGCTCCAAATGAAATTGAATTAATTGAAACCGAAACACGCTGGGATTATAAAGACAAAAAATATTTTAATGGCATCGATGAAAACATGCGCATCGATCATACAAAACACAGTTTGTTTGGTGCATCAAAAACTGCCGCTGATGTTTTTACCCAGGAATACGGATTGTATTTTGATATGCCTACCGTTTGTTTCCGTGGCGGCTGTTTAACAGGACCCGCACATAGCAGCGCTGAATTACATGGTTTTTTGTCTTACATAATTAAATGCGCAGTAACAGGAAAACCCTACACTATTTTTGGTTATAAAGGAAAACAAGTGCGGGATCAGATTCATAGTCATGATGTAATTACGGCTATTGAACACTTCATTAAATCTCCAAAAAGCGGTAAGGTTTATAATTTGGGAGGTGGCAAACAAAACAGTATTTCAGTTTTGGAGTGTATTCATATGCTTGAAAAAAATTACGGACATAAATTAAATTATTCTGTAAGTGCTGAAAACCGGATTGGCGATCATATTTGTTACTATAGCGATTTAAGGAAATTTAAAACAGACTACCCCGGCTGGGATTTATCGTACAATCTCAGTAAAATTTTCGACGAAATAGTTGAAGCGCAATTGCAATTGAATTCTTAACATGAACATTGCCATATTTGATTTACAGCATTTTGAAATGGTTCATGTTTGGCACCATGTTTTTAATTCGCCCCAGAATAAAATCAGTTTTTTCACCAATAAAAATTTAATTACTAAAGTAAAAAACTCCACTTTAGCTTCATCAGAATATTTTAGTGTAATTGAAGAAGATTTCGGTTCAGTTGATTTGTTTTTTCAGGAATGCCTGGATCATATTTCTAAAAATAAAATAGATGTTATTGTTTTTAATACTATTGATGTTCATTACAAAAGCACCTGGCAGTTTATTAAACAATTAAACATTCCGGTTTTCGTTACTATTCACAATATTAATACATGGTTAAGGCCGCCATTTACTTTAAACAGCAAGGCGCTTGGTTTTTATTATTACAGACATAAAATAATTTCGAAAACATCAGGACTCATTGTTCAGGAAGAATTATTTATTGATTATGTAAAAAACAAAACCAATTACAAAAAACCTGTGTTTGCTTTACCTCACACATTAAAAGAAACGGAAATTCAGCATCCTAAAAACAATAAACTTGTGATTGCCATTCCGGGCGCCATTGACGGGCACAGGCGCGATAATGATTTTTCGCTTTCAGTAATTGAAAAAGTTTGTGCCAGGAATAAAAATGTACAGTTTGTTTTTATTGGAGGAATTGTAGGTCACTTAGGCGAAAAAATATTTGCCCGTATGCAGGAACTGAAGCAAAAAGGCTGCGACATTTTACACTTTTACGATCCTAGTTCTAACAAAGTATTCGACGAACAGATGTCGGGTTGCGATGTGGTTTTTTTACCGCTCATTGTAGAAACAAAATATGAAGGCATTACCGAAATTTACGGCACCAGTAAAGTAACCGGTGTGTTATACGATTTAATGCGCTTTGAAAAACCATGCATTGCACCTGAGACTTTGGTTATTCCTCCAACCATGAAAAACAGTGTTATTGGTTATAAAAATGAAAGTTCTTTTGTAGATTTAATACTTGATTTGGAATCCAACAGAAATAAGGTGAGTCAATTATTAAATAACGCAAAAGCTAATTCTGAGTATTACACTGTTCCAAAAATAAAAGAAAGGTTTTTAGGAAAATTTATTTCGCTTGTTTCATATTTATCAATTCGAAAGTGATTTCATTTTTTGCTGCCAGTTCCAGGCAGTTCTCATGATGTCTGATAAATTTTTCTTAGGTGTCCATCCCAAAACATTTTTTGCTTTCTCGTTACTTGCGTAAATCGCAACAATATCACCTTCACGGCGCGGGCCTGTTTTATAGTTTAATTTCAACTTATTCGTTTCCTCAAAACACTTTACAGCTTCCAGTACTGTAATTCCCTGTCCTGTTCCCAGATTAAAAATCTCAATCTTACTATTAAATTTATTTTCAATAGAAGAATTTAAAGCTAATGTGTGTGCGTCGGCAATATCCATTACATGAATAAAATCTCTTAAGCCGGTTCCGTCGCGCGTAGGATAATCTGTACCGTTAATAATTAATTGTTCCCTGACACCTGCTGCAAACTGCGTAATCACAGGAACCAAATGATTCCCTTTAGCGTGCAAGAATTCACCAATTTCTCCTGACACGTGAGCACCTGCCGGATTAAAATAACGCAACAGCACAAAACGGATATCACTGTTTGCAGACATGTCAGAAATCATCCGCTCACCAAGCTGCTTTGTTAATGCATACGGACAAGCAGGTTTTCCAAAAGGCGTTTCTTCTGTAACAGGCAATGTTTCGATATTACCATAAACAGTGCAGGATGATGAAAAAATAAAATGCTTTATTCTAAATTCTGCAGCACATTTAAGAATATTAACCGTTGATGCGATGTTGTTATGATAATAAACGAGGGGTTCATTTACAGATTCAAGAACATCCTTATAGGCACCAAAATGTATTATTCCCGCCGCATCTGAATTCGTTTTTACAACTTCTCTCACCGCATTCAAATCACATAAATCCACCGCGTAATTTTTTACGGTGATTCCTGTAATTTTCTTAATCCCTTCTATACTAAACTGATTAGCCCGTGAAAGGTTGTCGATTGAAACAACAT
>CAZRNW010000217.1:4977-6377 GCA_964601535.1 uncultured Flavobacteriaceae bacterium | reverse complement strand
ATCCCAATAAGTAAGATAGTTCGATAATAACAGACAATCGATGTAACCATTAAGTTCTTGACCCAGATTGGCATATTTCTCTTCGAGTAATTTTATTTTCTGTTCAATGTTTGCGTCCATGTTTACCGGTTTATGGGGTGAAGATAAGTAAAGCTTAAATTATTAGAGTGACTTACATCATTTTTTTCTTTTTCAAAAGCGTATTATACAGGTTTTCAACATCGTTAATTAAACGCTGGTATGAAAATTGACTTAAAGCCTGTTGTTGTCCGTTTTTTGCTTTGGCGGAAAATGCCTCGAAATTATTCACTGCATTCAGCATTCCCGAAATAAATTCTTCCGGTTTATCTTTATCGCAAAGTATACCACAGTCTTTATGTAAAATATCGGCAGTTCCTCCAGCATTTGTACTCACAATAAATTTCCCTGCAGCCTGAGCTTCGATAAGACTTACGGGAGTACCTTCGTTTTTTGAACTTAGGGCAACTAAATCTAGTCCTGCCAAAGCCCAATCCGCATTTTTAATCCAGGAGGTGAAGCAAATGAGTTTGCTTATGGCGGCTTCGTTAGTAAAAGGTATTTTTTTCTCTATTAAATAATTTTCCAGCTGTGCTCTTGTTTCGCCGTCACCGATAATAAATGCGCGTATTTTTTTCTTGGTGTTTTCTGCCGTATGGACAACTGCATCAATAAAAAGTTCATGATTTTTTACGGGAGCGAGCCGGCCAATAATACCAATGGCAATTTCATCATCATTTAAATTGTATTTTGTCCTGAATTCTTTCCGTTTCTGAACCATATTTTGCGTGAACCGTTCCAAATCGAAACCTAAATGAATAACATGTGTTTGTTCAGGTGTACACACTTTAAAAATTTCAGTTAATTCTTTCTTCTGAATATTACTGATGGCGATAATCGCATCTGTTCTTTTGGCCAGATATCTTTCAATGTTTTTAAATATAGCTGTTTTTAAAGCACCGAAATAAGAGTGAAAAACATGTCCGTGAAAAGTATGCACAATAATGGGAACTTTACAATGTATAGCAGCTAAACGGCCTATTGCACCTGCTTTTGAAGCATGCGTGTGTACAATATCCGGTTTATATTCCTTTATGATTTGTTTTATCCGCTTGTAAGCAGCGTAATCATTTCTGATGCCGATACTTCGCTGTAATTCTTCTACAATGGAGGGATTTAAACCTAAATTTTCTGTAACATGTAATGCACTTTCTTCATCTTCTTCTTCAGCACCGCCAATAATAAGTGTTTCAAAATCAGAAGACAGGTATTTACCTAAGTAAGCTACATTGTAAACAATGCCCCCTATATTAAAACGGTTTATTATGCTCAGAACTTTAATAGCCATTACAAAGTACGGATTAAGATTGACGAATATACGA
>CAZRNW010000217.1:0-4967 GCA_964601535.1 uncultured Flavobacteriaceae bacterium | reverse complement strand
AATTAGTCATGGGGAAGAATAAATTTTTTAAAATTCTCTTTCCAGTTCTGAAAAATAATCAGTGCCCATACTTTTGCAGGGGCATCGCCGGGATTATCACTATAAAGTTTTTGTTTTAATTTTAAAACGGCAGAATAATTAAAAATTCCCTCTTCCTTAATTCTTTTTTCGTTTAGCCAGTTATTTTCAATGTCGTTTCTTAATTCCGTTTTCAGCCATTTCCATAGAGGCAACTCAAAACCTTTCTTTTCCCTGTTCAAAATCTCCGGAGGAAGTAAATGTTTAAAGGTTTCTTTCAGAATTAATTTTTGTCCTTGTGTTGTGATTTTTTTATCCTCAGATAAATTCATGGCAAATTCAACAACACGGTAATCAAGATAAGGATTTCTGATTTCTAATCCATGTTGCATGCTCATTCTGTCCGCCTTTACCAGCATGTCATCAGCCAAAACAATTTTTAAATCCGCATAATTAACCGGATTAAAATCTTTTTGGGCAAAAGCTTCCTTAAACAAATTATTGAAAGAAGAATTGGTTTTTTCCAATAATAAATCATCCACTTCATTTTGAGTACTAATACAAGCCCAGTTTATGTAACGTTCTATCGCACTTAAATTAGCAGATTTGGAATATCGTTTTATCTGACGGATTTTATTGGAAGTACTATCGTTACGTGAATCGGAAAGTAAAGCAGCAAGCGGACTCAAAAGCGGCGAACCGATTTTTGAAATAAAACTTCTGCTTAATAATTCCGCTCTGTGTTTATTATAGCCCATAAATAATTCATCAGCGCCATCGCCTGATAAAGCAACCTTTACGTGATGAGTAGTGTATTTACTCAGCAGATATACATTAAAAGCAGATGAATCGGCAAAAGGTTCATCTATACTCTGTAGAAAAGGGTGAATGTTATTTATAAAATCGGAATTTCTTAATTGGAAAGTATGATGTTTGGATTGAATGCGAGCAGCAACTTTTTCTGCATAATTTGTCTCATCAAAATAAGGTTCATCCTCAAATCCGAGACTAAAAGTATGCAAGTCGTTATGATGTTCTTTAGCTAAAGCAGAAATAATGGAAGAATCAAGGCCGCCGCTTAAAAAGCAACCAACCGGAACATCAGCATGCAAACGGATTTTTACGGAGTCAGTCAAAAGTTCTGCCAGCGACCTCTTGTCATTTCTCACTAGTAATTTGTAATAGTTATTTTCTTCAATTTTTTTATTCTTTACCGAAATATAACTGCCGGGCGCAAGACGAAATATGTTTTTAAAAATTGTTTCATTACCTGAAATATAATTCAAGCGTAAATAAGTATGTAATGTATCGGGATTTAATTGTTGGGGACCGACAAGTTCCAATAAAGCTTTTAATTCAGATGCAAAAGCAATTTTCTCTTCATCTTTATAATAATACAAAGGTTTAACGCCAAATCGGTCGCGGACAATGTGTAATTCATCTTTTTTAGTATCGAAAAAAGCAAAAGCAAAAAAGCCATTCAATCTGTTTACTGATGAAATTCCCTCCTTTTCGAAAAGTTTAAATAGTACTTCAACATCGCCGGATGTTTTTAAAGGGCCATATCCCTTCTGTAAATCTTTATAATTAAAGATTTCGCCGTTATAAATAAGTGCTTTTTCTTTCTTCTCATCCAAAAATGGCTGATGACTTTTATCACTTAAATCGAGAATACTTAAACGACTGTGAAAAAATGAACAGTTTTTAAAAGAAAAATGCCCTTGAAAATCAGGACCGCGGTGTTTAAGTGCTTTGATAACATGAGTGGTTTGGTCGGCATTACACGCTTCTGTGTTTTTAAGAAAATATATACCCGCAATACCGCACATGGTTTGGTAAAAATATGATTTTTACTCTTAAAAATTTAATTAACTTTAAAACCTGATTATGCTTAAAAAATCGGTTCTCAACATATTGATTTTTTTCTTGCCGGGATTGCTTTTAGCGCAATCCTATCGTTTTAAGCATATTACCAGTGAAGATGGTTTATCCACAAATTTCGTCAGCTCCATTTTAAAAGATGAAAGAGGTTTTATGTGGTTTGGTACACAGGATGGTTTGTGTCGTTATGATGGCTACCAGTTTAAAATTTTTAAAAATGCTTTAGAAGATAAAAATTCCATTTCATCATCCGACATTACACGTGTTTATGAGCATAGCGATGGGATGTTATACATCGGTACACGTAATGCAGGCTTAAATATATACAACCCATTTAAAGATTCCTTTGAGCGAATAAAATTTAATATCGGCAAACAACCTACTTCTGATGTAAAAATAAATTGCTTTCTGAAGTTAAGCGAATCGGAAGTTTTAATTGGTACTGATAAAGGCATTATCACTTTTAATGCGAAGACGCGCGAAACAAAAGAAATCGGTTTTTCAGGTAAACGTCTTGAAATTATTAATCTCTATAATCATAAAGCAAAAATAATTGTAGCGACTGAAGGATGGGGACTTTGGTATTTAACCGAGAACCGTCAGTTAAAGAAAATAAAACTGATTTTACCGCCGAGTTTAAGGATTGACCCGGCCGATATTGAAACCATAAATTCAATTACTGAGGTGAATGGTAAATTGTTTTTAGCTACTTATGGCGGTGGCGTATTGAAAGTTGATCCCGAAAGTTTTATGGTAGAAAAAGTTTTCAGATTCGGTGAGCAGGATATAAAAATTAATTTTATTGAAGAGGTAAAAGTGATTGATGATTATTTGTTAGCTATATCAAGAGGAGGCGGTATTAAATTAGATTTGAAAAATGAAAGTTATCAGGTATTTAACAAGGAAGAAAGTAATAAATATAGCATTAACGACGATTACCTGACTACGATTTATACGGATGAGCAAAAAAACATCTGGTTAGGAACTTTTTCGGGTGGTGTGAATGTATCGTTTGCGCAAACACAAAAATTTCCTAATCTTCCAAAAGCAATCTCAGAGCAATTGCAGCATACTTTTTCAGCCTATGATGATGGAAAGGAAATCTGGATAGGAGGAGAAAAAACATTCAAAATATTTAATCCGCAAACCAAAGAAGTTAAAGATTTAAGCAATGTAATCGGCGATAACTATGTGTTGTCGATGACAGGTGATAAGGAAGGTAATATTTGGGCGGGTACCTGGGGTGTTGGTGTTTTTAAATATACCAAAGCTACCGGCGCAAAGGAA
Organism: uncultured Flavobacteriaceae bacterium; assembly: GCA_964601535.1. Taxonomy (GTDB): domain Bacteria; phylum Bacteroidota; class Bacteroidia; order B-17B0; family Aurantibacillaceae; genus JAHEYG01. The sequence goes on along the minus strand of CAZRNW010000217.1, from coordinate 1,781 downwards.
AAATTTTTAAGTGATGATTTGGGAGGTACCGTTGTTTCTGTTTGTTTCGACAAGAATCAGAAGTTATGGATTGGTTCATACGGTGATGGTTTGTTTATTTTAGATCCCAAAACAAACGACATAAAAAATTATACAGAAGCGGACGGATTAAGCAGTAATAAAATCACCGCCATTTGTAATGATACCAAGGGCAATGTATGGCTTGGAACGGATGGAGGAGGTGCTTGTTTTATTAAGAATGGCCTTGTTGAGAAAAAAGAAAACATTGTTAAGTTTTTGTTCTCCGATGCAGGAAATTCTATCGGTTCAAATATTGTTTATTCTGTTCTCTAATATAAAAACACAAAAGTATGGTTTGCTACCAATAATGGATTAAGCAAGTTTGATTTAGCTGAAAAAAAATTCACGAATTACACTGAGAAAGACGGTCTCTCCAATAATTTCGTTTTTGCTGTATTGGCTGATAGTGCGAATAATATATGGATGAGCACAAACAAAGGTGTTACAAAATTCAAACCAAATATTGAAAACGTAAGCGGTTCGGCATTTAAAAATTACGATCAGAAAGATGGTTTACTGAATAACGAACATACACAAGGAGCTTATGCAAAGCTAAGTAAAGGCGGTATGTTATTTGGCGGCGTAATGGGAGTAAATATTTTCAATCCGCAAAACATTAAAGAAAATAAGCATTATCCGCCAGCCTATATTATCAGTTACAAACGCGGGGGTAAAAATATTGAAACAGACACAGCCATTACTTATAAGAAATATCTGAAACTAAGCTGGCGCGAAAACTTTTTTCAGTTCGAGTTAGCCGCATTAGATTATAATTCTCCCAACGAAAATAAGTACATGTATATGCTGGAGGGTTACGATGCTGATTGGTCGGCACCAACCAATGTGCGTTACGTTTCTTATACCGAATTACCCGGTGGTGATTATGTTTTTAAAGTAAAAGCAGCTAACGATGACGGTGTTTGGAATGAAACGCCTAATTACATTTACATTAAGGTGGTTCCGCCATTCTGGAAAACTCCATTGTTTTACGTTATAGTTTCTGTTTTAGGTTTAGGGATTGTTATCCTATATACGCAAGTGAGAACACGGGCCATTAAACGAGAAAATAAAATTCTAGAAAATAAAGTGGCTGAGCGGACGAAAGAATTAGCTGAAAAAAATGCAGACATAACAGCGAGTATCGAATATGCGAAAAGGATTCAGGAAGCCATACTTCCTGCAAAAGATCAGATTTTCAGCAAATTCGAAAACATGTTTATTTTGTATAAACCTAAAGATATTGTTAGCGGGGATTTTTACTGGTATGGTTTAAAAAACGGACATAAGATTTTTGCAGCTGTTGATTGTACAGGTCATGGTGTTCCGGGTGCTTTTATGAGTATGATAGGGCACAATATTTTAAATCAGGTTGTAATAGAGAATGGAATTACTGATCCGGGAAAGATATTAAACGGTTTACACAAAGGTGTTCAGCAGGCTTTAAAACAAGGACAAAATCAGGTGAATACTAACGATGGAATGGATGCCTCTATGATTTCAATAAATGAAAAAACCGGCGAGGTGTTCTGGGCAGGCGCATTCAGGCCAGCCGTTATTGTGAAATCGGATGGAAGTCTGGAAAAAATAGACGGAAATAAATACTCGGTAGGTGGGGCTCAAATGGATATTGACAGGACCTTTACCACCCATAAGTTAGAGTTAAAGAAACAAGATACAGTATACTTATATTCAGATGGTTACGCTGACCAATTTGGCGGAGA
>CAZRNW010000216.1:0-6378 GCA_964601535.1 uncultured Flavobacteriaceae bacterium | reverse complement strand
ATCAGAAAGGAATGATAGATACAGCAGTATTCTACTTAGAGAAAGGATTAAAAGTACAGGAAGAACTTGGGGAGAAACAGGAAATTGCAAATTCAATGAACAGCATTGGTGCCGTTTATTTGAATACAGGAAAAAACGATAAGGCATTAGATTACTTTATTAAAGCTTTAAAAGTTGCAAATGAAGTTAATTCGAATGAAATTCTCGCCTACACACTTGGAAATATAGGTTTTGTTTACGATAGCTGGGGACAAACAAAAAAAGCGCTGGAATATTATTATGAAGCTTTAAAAAAACAGGAAATACTGAAAGACAAATCAGGAATAGGTTCTAACCTGAATAATATCGGAGCGCTTTTCATGAAGCAGGGAGACTTTGATAAAGCTCTTGAATATTTTAATAAAAGCATGAAAGCCCGCAAAGAATCGGGTGATAAACGCGGCGTTGCCCAATGCTTAAATAATATTGGCACGCTTTACATTAAAACAAAACGCGAAGAACAATCGATAGATTATTTCAAAAAAAGCAAAGCGATTTACGAGGAAATAAATAATAAAGCCGGAATCGCCTACTCACTTGTAAATATGGCAACTGTTTACAAAACCCTTGGGCAACATCAAAAAGCGCTTGAATTGTATTATCAGGGATTGAAATTACATGAAGAAGTTGAAGATAAAAAAGGCTTGACCACCTGCCTAAACAACATTAGTATTTGTTTTTTAAAAGAATCAAAGCCCGCTCAGGCTTTACCTTATGCAACGCGTGCGCTTCAGGTGGCTGATTCAAGCAAAAATGTAGAGGGTGCGCGTGACGCTTATAATACACTATCAGACATAAATAATGCGCTTGGCAAACCGCTGCTTGCTTTGGAATATTATAAAAAACATGTGGTGCTGCGCGATAGCTTATTAAATCAGGAAACACGCAAAGCATCTTTAAAAAAACAGTTACAATACGATTTCGAGAAAAGAGCTGAAGCTGACAGACTGGAAGCACAAAAGAAAGAAGTTCTTCAAAAGGAAGAAATGAAAAGACAGAAATTAATTTACTTTTCTGTTTTTGGTGTTATAGCAATGGGGTTGCTTTCCGTTATACTTTTATTTAACCGAAAACGACTCAAAGAAATAAATAAATTTCAGGAACAACTGAATCAACAGCAAAAAGAACAGGCTAATGCTGTTATGGAAACCCAGGAATCTGAACGCAAACGTATTGCTGAAGATTTACACGATAGTTTAGGCCATTTACTTTCAACCGTAAAATTAAATCTGCAAACACAACCGGTTCAGCAAAAACAAGTGGATGGTTCTTTAAACTTGTTAAACCAGGCTTCAGAAGAAATCCGGAATATTACTTTTAATTTAATGCCGCGTACTTTAGAAGAAGGCGGTTTAATTCCCGCTTTAAACGAATTAGCTTCTAAGGTTACAAATGCCGGCGCGGTAAAAGTGTTTTTACATGTCCACGATATGGAAAAATTTATTTTAGAAAAACAATCTCAATTCAATATTTACCGAATCGTGCAGGAAGCTGTGAATAATATTTTGAAGCACGCTGACGCAAGTGAAATTAATATTCAGGTAATCGGACAAAACGATCACATTACCATTATGATTGAAGATGACGGAAAAGGATTTAATCCGGAAACCAATAAAGATGGAAGGGGCTTGAAAAATATTATCACCCGTTCGCTTTGGTTAAAAGGAAATATTAATATAGATTCCACCCCGGGAAAAGGCACCACCATAACAACTGAATTCCCTGTATAATGAGCATACGTATTTTAATAGCAGATGATCACCGCGTTTTTATAGATGGCATGAAAGCCATGCTTAAAGAAATAGACGGCCTTGAAGTTATTGCAGATGCTGAAGATGGAAACCAGATGATTGAGCAAGCGGGTAAGCACAAACCGGATATTATATTAACCGATATACAAATGCCAATTAAAGATGGCATAGAGGCCACCAAAGAAATCCATAAATTATTTCCTGAAATAAAAATTGTTGCCTTAACAATGCTTAATGAAAGTATGTTTATTAAAAAAATGCTGGAAGCAGGAGCATCAGGCTATGTGCTTAAAACAATTGATAAAGAAGAGTTAATTAAAGTTATCCGAAAAGTAGCAGCAGGAGAAAAACATTTCAGCGCTGAAGTTACTGCCCAGTTAATGAATAATTTTTCCCAAAAAAGTCCGCTGGACATATTAACCAAGCGCGAAAGGGAAATACTCGCCCTAATTGCCCAGGGCTTAACCGATAAAGAGATAGCTGAAAAGGTTTTTTTGAGTCCGCTTACTGCTACCACCCACCGTAAGAATATTTTAAGCAAACTTGGACTTAAAAATAAAGTAGAGCTGACGCGTTTCGCTCTGGAAAACAAGCTTATTTCCTGAAATTAGAGCCCTCTACCCCATATGGGGTATTTTTGAATATACCCCCTAGGGGTGATGTGTATGGCTTCAATTGTACGAACCTTTGTACAATAAATTCAAACCATGAAAATAAAATTAACACTTAATCTGTTACTCATTGTATTTTGTTTCCTATCAAGCCAAATTAAATCCCAGGATTTAATAATAAAGAAAACGGGAGATACCATAAAGGCTAAAATACTTGAAGTAGGCACGAATGCCGTTTCTTTCAAAAAAGCAAACAATGTTGATGGTCCGACTTTTGTTGAAAGCAAATCAGATATTTCATTAATTAAATACCGCAACGGTGAAATTCAGAAATTTTCGGATGTTCCCAAAAATACTGAAATGCCAAACTCGTCAAATACATCAACCACTTCAACTGCAAGCGGAACTAATTCCGCCGGTCAACAGCCTGCAGATGATAAAGTAAAAATTGCAAAGGATGGGAATAAATATACAATCAATGGAAAAAAAGCAAAAGCAAAGGAAGTTGATAAACAATTAGGGAAATCTAAAAACCCGCTGGTAATTGTTCCTCTCAAACTTGCAAAGATTACTAGGATTTCGCAAAAGATTGTAAAGATAACATCAATACCTACCAGTATTGGAGGCGGTTTTACCACCTTAGTGAGCGTAATAGATCTTTATAATGATGTCAGGAGAGGAAGAGACAATTCAAAGACCTATACAAATTTCGGATTGAGTCTTTTAGGGACATTCACCTTGCCTATCACCAACAAAATTTTGAAAAAGAACAGTGATAAGATGTACGACAAGATTATTGATGCGTATAATCTCACCAATTAATATTTTAATAATTAAATTAATAATCATAAAAGATAATAAATGAAAAAAATAATTATACTTGGTTTGTTTCTGACTTGTGCGTATTCGTGCATTAAGAAAGCAGCATTAAAATATGATCCGAAATTAGTAGGTGAATGGGTAAGCAATGAAGACGGTATAAAAACATGGCTTAACATTAATACTGACGGACAAGGCTATTTCTATACCAATGGCGAGGAAAATGATGTAAGCGGAGAAGTAAAATACAGTCTTTTCGAGAAAAAAATGTGGATTGGTAAAGAAAAATTTAAAGTTTCGAAGTGGTTAACCGGTAGAACCGACGGGATTGATACAGTAAGAACAACGGTAAGAACAACAGGAAAAGATACCATTTATAAAATTGATATGAAAATGGTTTTGCAGACAACCGGTATTTTTTCGGGACGTTCTATTACGCTTTACAGACTTTGGCAAACGCCTTAATGCTTCAGCTTTAAGTAAGAAGTAATTGGAAAGTGATCGGTTATTGTTTCTGTGCTTCTAACAAATTTAGTACATTCCATATCAGTGCTGTGAAAAATATAATCGATTCTGAACTGAGGGAATTTTCCTGCATATGTTTTTCCGAAACCACTGCCCTTCTCAACAAAAGCATCTTTTAAATTTTCTGAAATTAAATTATACGCATAAGACGCCGGCGTATCATTAAAATCGCCGCATAAAATAATTTTATAGGGACAGTTTTTTACGCTTGCATGAATAAGTTCAGCCTGCTCGGCCCTCTTTACAAAAGCTCTCTTCAGGCGGCGTAAAATTGTTTTAGAGTTTTCATATTCATTCTCCGCTTCACTTGTATCCTGCAAATCACTGATAAACTTATAATCACTTTCATTGAAACTGATAGATTGTAAATGCATATTATAAATCCGCAGCGTATCTTTTTCAATCAACACATCAGTATAAATGCAAATATTATTTGAACGCGTGTTAAATATAATTTTGCCCTTGTTCACAATTGGATACTTCGAAAAAGTCGCAATCCCAAAATGATTCTGATTGTGTGTTGTGGTTGTATACTCCACGTGATAGTATTTTGTATTCATTGTGCTTACTACTGTATCAATATTAAACAACTCCTTCTCCCTGGTGTTATTATAAAACTCCTGCAGACATAAAATATCCGGGTTTATTTCCTGCAGCTGATCTAAAATATGCTGCCTCGATTGTAAATTTTTCGACCAATTGTACAAATCGAATAACATCGAATTATAGGAAGTCACTTTTATTTCCTCATTAGAACCGGAATTACTAAATGTAATCTGTACATATTTCCTAATGGTGAATGTACAAAGTAAAATAGCTGTCAATGAAATTAATGCTTCGCGCCTGAACTGACTAATCCAATAGATGACAAAAATTATATTTAGAAGCACGAGGTAAGGGAAACCCAAACCGAAAAAAGCAATGAGCCAAAATAAATGAGGGGAAATGTACTTGGCAGTTAAACCAACTAAAAGAGCAATCACAAAAAAATAATTAACCCATAACAGAATTCTGTTAAATAAAGAAAGTTCGCGTGACTGACGAACTTTTACCATTTGCCTTAATTCAGACGCAGATATGTTTTTGAAAATGGAAATATTACACCTTTTGTTTGAGCGCTTCTTCGACAAAAGCGAAAGTTGACAGAATTTCAGCCTTCCCATCAATAATAGCTACATCATGCTCAAAGTGAGCGCTAGGCAAACCATCAGCAGTAACTATTGTCCAGCCATCATTTAATTGTTTTACGTTTTTCTTTCCAAGATTAATCATTGGCTCAATTGCCAATACCATTCCGTCTTTTAATTTAGGGCCATCGCCTCTCTTACCGTAGTTAGGAACTTCAGGATCTTCGTGTAAGCTTTTTCCTAAGCCATGCCCCACTAATTCGCGAACCACACCGTAACCATGTTTCTCTGCGTGATTCTGAATTGCAAAACTGATATCGCCAATACGGTTACCCGCAATACATTGTTCAATTCCTTTATACAAAGATTCCTTTGTTACCTGTAATAATTTTTCAAGTTCAGGTTTAACAATACCAACGGCAAATGAATACGCGTGGTCGCCATAGAAACCATTTTTCTTCACACCACAATCCACTGAAATAATATCGCCTTCCTTTAACGGATTATCCGTTGGAATACCATGTACAACCGCTTCGTTTATTGAAATACATAAAGTAGCAGGAAAACCGCGGTAGCCTTTAAATGCAGGAACGCCACCATTATCACGGATATATTCTTCAGCAATCTTATCCAAAAATTTTGGGGTAACTCCCGGCTTTACTTCTTTGGCAATAATTCCAAGGCTGCGTGAAACCATTAAAGCGGATTCGCGCATCAATTCAATCTCTTCCCTTGTTTTAATATAAATCATTACTTGCCTAAAAAACGTTTAAAGAAACTTTTTTCTTCCTTTGTATAATTATTGTGTGCATCAGGATTAACAACAGTGTGAAAAAAATCACCGCCGTCAGGATGCAACATCTGCCAGGTATCACTCCAGCCTCTGAATCCGCCTACGTTACGGTCGTCAATAAAAATATCTGCATTCACTTTTCTTGAAATTTTATCCGAATATTCTTCCTCCGGGTAATTTTTGTTCACCGCATAAAATTCAACGCCGTTCTTTTTGCAATATTCAACCGCCTCATCCAACAGCGGACCACTTCTGAAAGTCCATAAAATTAATTTATGACCACGGGCCTGCAATTCTTTCAATGTTGCAAAAGCAAAAAGCATTTCTTTTCCTATTTCAGGATAAGCATGGGTAACTATAGTTCCGTCGAAATCAACGGCTATCACTTTACTGGTTGCACTTACAAATTTATCGCTTGACATTTTACAAATTTTTAGCTGATAATACTTTTAAATCTTTATCTAATTCGTAAATCCTCGGAACTCCCGTTCCGATTTCAAATTCAAGAATCTGTGCCGGTGTCATTTTTTCGAGATACATAATTAAAGCACGTAAACTGTTACCGTGGGCTGCAATCACAATATTTTTTCCGGCTTTTAGTTTCGGAACAATTTCACTTTCAAAATAAGGAATAACACGTGCGGCTGTATCTTTCAGGCTTTCTCCATTTGGCGGCGGAACATCATAACTTCTTCTCCATATTTTTACTTGCT
>CAZRNW010000215.1:0-6390 GCA_964601535.1 uncultured Flavobacteriaceae bacterium | reverse complement strand
CACTAAATATTTGGTGGGATTTTGTGTTTTAGAGATTTTGTGGTTACTCTTTTTTTGCATACGCCAAACTCAAAACAGAAACTTTAATACCGGGAACATTTTTTAAAGCTTCGTAACAGGCATCAATGGTGGCGCCGGTTGTTATCACATCATCTACCAATACAATATTTTTCCCATTTAATTCTTCCGGATTTTTTAGTTCAAATTTCCCCTCAACGTTTTCCCATCTTGCAAATTTGCTTTTACGGGTTTGGGTTTCCGTAAATTGATTGCGGATTAAATTACTTGTGTTAAGAGGAATATTAAATTCTTTACTCAATCCTTTGGCAAACTCAGCACTTTGATTGAAGCCGCGTTGTTTTTGTTTTTTAGGATGAAGCGGGACAGGAATAATAACATCCGCTTTTGCAATTTCTTCACACTCCTTTAAGGATTGCGCGTACCAAATACCCACCTGTTCTGCCAGCCCTTTATTGCTTTTGTATTTTATGCTGTGAAGTAATTTTTGGACTTTCCCGCTTTTCTCAAATAAGTAGTAAGAGCCGGCTTTAATTACAGGCACCCTTCCGGCAAAAACGCGCTCTAATTCACTGTTTTGCTCAGTATGAAAATTGGATTTTGGCAAGGTCAAATAACAATGGTTACAGAGCAAATTTTCGTGTTTAAATAGCGAATTATTGCAGGTTATGCAGTTACGGGGGTAAATAAGCGCTATAAAATCATTCCAAAAGCACATCAATTCACATTTTGGTGTTTAAATTTAAGATTTATTATGCCTGAGGCGGGCTCTAAAATACATAATTTTGAATAAAATTATTGTTATGCCGGAGCAGGAAAATGAACAGAAAAAAAGGGGCGGAATTCTATGGATTGTGATTGCCCTATTATTAGGCAGCAATCTCATCACCTTATGGCTGTATTGGCAGGAGAAAAACAGAGCGGCCGAACAAATTGTTGTGACCGAAAAAGTATTGGTTGAAAAAAGCACGCTTCAAAGTGATTTAAAATCCCTACAAGTAGAATACGATAATTTAAAAACCAGCGATGTTGCCCTTCAAAAAGAAATTGATGAGAAAAAAGCATACATCGAACAATTAATAAAGCAAGCCGAGAAACATAAAGGTGATGCTTACATCATTTCGAAACTGAAAAAAGAAACCGAAACACTGCGCCTGATTATGATTGGCTATGTGCATACAATCGATTCACTCGGACAATTAAATCAAACCTTAAGAGTAGAAAAAGCTGAAGTCATTAAAGAACTAGATAACGAAAAAGGCAAGATTACCAATTTAAATAAAGAGAAAGACGAACTAAAAGCAACTATCGAAAAGGGCTCCATCTTAACTTGCTTTAATGTGAAAGCAGTTGCAGTTAAATTAAAAAGCGGCGGTAAAAAAGAAAGCGTGACTGATAAAGCCAAACGTGCCGACAAAATAAAAGTATCTTTCACTTTAAGCGAAAACAAAATTGCAAAGCCGGGAGAAAAAACCGTTTACGTGCGCATCATTACACCTGATGGAAAAGAAATGGCAAAGAACTACGACGAGAATTATAAGTTCACCTTCGATAAATCAAGTGGTTATTTCGCCGGTAAAACTGCGCTTAATTATGCCAATGTAGAAATCAGCGGTGTGTTATATGCCGAAGGGATGGATCCTCTTGTTTCCGGGAATTACATTATTGAAGTAGTTTGCGATAACGTTGTAGTTGCAAATACAAGTCTTAAACTGAATTAATCGGCAGTTTTTTTATTCATCACCTCATTCTGTACACGAATGGATTCCTCGTGTAAGAGCTGACAAATCTTTTCAATGTGATTTCTTGACAAGCCTAATTTTTCAGCCAGCTGCGAGCGTGTTCTTAAAATTTCCTGCCATCGTTCGAGTTGGAAAACAGTGATGTTGTGTTCTTTTTTATAGAGACCAATATCTTCAATCACAGAAATACGTTTCTTAAGAATATTAATCAGCTCCTCATCAATTTCATCAATCATCTGGCGGAAGCTGTTGAGTTTATTGGTAAACTCGGCATTATTAATTTCTGTTTTCGGAAATTGCAGTTCTGATAGTAGTATTTTTAAATCGGCCGGGGTTAATTGTTGTTCCGCATCGCTTAATGCTTTTGCAGGATTGATGTGCGACTCAATCATCAATCCATTCACCCCAAGGTTGAGAGCCTTTTGTGCAACATGTTGAATTAATTCGCGTTTACCGCTGATGTGACTTGGGTCGCAAATAACCGGAAGTTCGGGCAATAATGTTTTTAATTCAATCATTAGTTCCCACATCGGTTTGTTACGGTATTTACTCTTACCGAAAAAATGGAAGCCGCGGTGAACTGCAGCTATTTTATTTATTCCTGCATTATTTATTCTTTCAATCGCACCCAACCACAATTGTAAATCAGCGTGAATCGGATTTTTTACCATCACAGGAATATCAACGCCTTTAATAGCATCGGCTATTTCCTGTACGCTAAACGGATTTACAGTTGTGCGCGCGCCAATCCACAAAACATCAACACCATGTTTTAAAGCAAGTTCTGCATGATGCGCATTTGCTACTTCAACCGTTGTTTTTAATTTGAATTGTTCTTTTACTTCTTTTAACCACCAAAGCCCCTGCTCACCCACACCTTCAAATGAATTCGGACGGGTACGCGGTTTCCAAATACCTGAACGGAAAAGTTGTATGCCCGGAATTTGGGATATTTGCCTGGCTGTTTCCAAAACCTGTTCACGGGTCTCAGCACCACACGGACCGGCAATAAGAAGAGGTTCCTTATCTTTTGTAATCCAGATATTTAATGGCAGAATGGTCATTTATACAAATTTCGGGTTTATTAAGGCTTTATCCAAATTACCCTATTTAAGGTATGTATGAGAAGGAATTGAATTTTGATATTTGTAACATGCTAATCGAATTCTGCAAAACAACACAAAAATGGACGCTCAACAATCCAATGACTCCATTTGTAGAAACCTGCAAAAAACATAAAAAATGTTGTAAAGAATTTAAGAAAGGTGACCGCTGCAAAAAGTGTCCCGGCAGGAAATAATTTATCTTATTTTACCTCTGTAAAATTCCCGTTATAAATTTTTGCGATATGAACGCGTTTGGCTTTACGTTTATTTTTATTAATGGCGGCGATTATTGAGCCGCTAATTCCTCCTGCCGTTCCCACTAACAATGCGGCTGATGAATTACCCGGGGCGGCTATAGCAAACATGGATGTTGCAATACCGCCGTACATTAAAAACAAAGCTATCATTCTGTTGTTTTTGTAAATACTGATTTTACTGTATTCTTTTAACATCATGTTTTGAATTCCTTGGTCGGGATATTTACGAATCAAGTTTAATAATTCTTTGTCGCTTGGCTGACGGTGGTTATAATAAATCTTTTTTCTTACAATTTGAATTTTTTCAATACCCAAAGGCACCGGTGTGTTATTTACGTATGCAGGTGTTTCATCACTAATAGACGGTTCGGTTTTTGGTTTGGCAAGAGCGAAAGTATCTTTCATGCCATTTACATAACGGATATAACGCACTTCGTTTTTGTTTACCACATAAACAGGACCCGTAATATTATCCCAACGGTTGTATTTTATTTCAGTAGGACCCACTTCGTCTACTTTTACGGGGAGCGAATTCCCATTAACAAAACGGATGGTATCTTGTGCATTTACCCAAGCATTGCCAATAAATAATATCACTAAAAATTTATATTTCATCATTTCGATTCGTTATACAAAGTTGCAATCTTTACTCTTTCAGCTCTGTATTTGTTACGGTACATTTTTGAACAGGCAAACCCTGATATTCTGAATGCAGCGCCTACAACCACCCCTCCTAAAAAAACATAACCGCTCAAATCAGATCCGCTGGTGAATAAAATAGCCAGACTTCCGATAGTGGCAACTGCAGGAATAGCGAAACCAATTGGGATAAAGGCCGTGTAAAGGGCTTTGTCGCTTTTATAATCCATTGCCTTATTGAAATGTTCTAGCATGAGCGGTTTATTAGTTGGGAACTGATACTCATCAATAAATTTTTTCAGTTCAGCGTCGGGAATTTTTTCGCCAACAAAAAAAACATCTTTGTCGCGTATGGTTAAAAGTCTGTTACCTGAATTATTTGATTTTACTACTTGAGGTTCGGTAACTTTTGCGGTGGCGGCTCCTAATTGTTCTTCTTCCCCATTGGCGTATTTCACTTTCACAATTTCCCTGCGGTCCAAAATATAAGTTGGCCCATCTGTATTATCGCCCCGCTTGTATTTAATTTCAATAGGTGTTACCTCCACAAGCTTAATAACTTTTTTGTCGCCGTTTTTCAGGAACAAAGTGTCCTGGGAAAAAAGTGTAATTCCGGAAAAAATAAAAGGTATAACAACTAATTTTTTCATTATTTCATTTCGTTATAGAGTACAGATATATCAAATTTCTCTTCGTTTTTTCTCTTCTTATTACGGACGCTGAATATGATACCATTTGCAACGGTTACAACACCAAGACCGAAACCTGTGGCAAAAGCGATATCCGGCAAATCAGAACCGAAGGGCTGAGAAAAAAACAACACGAAGGAAGAAACAAGTCCAACAACAGGAAGCGCACAGCCTAGGGCAATAGATGCTTTAGCCAGACCTTGTCTTCTACTGTACTTTTCCATCATTTTATACTTTTGAAGCATCGCTTCTTTCGTTTGCGGATATGGGTACTCATCTATCAGTTTTTTCAATTCAAAATCATCTATCGCCCTACTGTTATAATACAAATAGTTGCCTCCCATTTTTAATTTCGTAAAAGAACTTGTGAAGGCACTTCCTTTAACAGTGCTCTGAGAATTCAGAGTATCTGTCTTCCCATCCGCATATTTTATAAAAGCTAATTCATCCTTGTAAACAATATAAACCGGACTCTCGGTCTGACCAAACCTGGTGTACTTTACTTCGTTTCCGGAAATCTCTTTTAGTGTCGTTGTTTTCTTATCACCATTCTTAAAAATTAAAGTGTCTTGTGCATTCAGCAGGGCTGATAAAAAAAGCAGGGCAAAAAAGTGCAGTTTCATAACAGCTAAATTTACGGAAAATTTTTGTTTAAATAAGACGCGGGAAAGGAGCATCGGTTTAATGTTAAAATGGAGAAAAACTAAAGCTTACAGATAATTTCTGCCGCCTGCTCAAGTGTTTCTTCTTTTTTCGCAAAACAGAAACGTAATAGTTTATCGTCTTTTTTTGAGGTATAAAAAACAGAAAGCGGAATACTTGCTAACTTATTTTCTTTGGTGAGGCGGATGGCGAAATCAGTATCTTTTTCCTCACTTATTTTTTTATAATTCATTAACTGAAAATAAGTTCCGCTGCAGGGCTCAATGGTAAAACGTGAAGCTGAAATTAATTTCTGAAAATAATCGCGTTTGGCCTGATAAAAGTTTTTCAGTTCGAGATAATTTTTTTTATCGGCTAAATAATCGGCTAATGCCATTTGAAAAGGATGGTTTACGGTGAACACCAAAAACTGATGCACCTTCCTCCACTCTTTCATTAATTCTTTTGTTGCTGCCACATAACCGATTTTCCATCCTGTAGTATGAACTGTTTTCCCGAATGAAGAAACAATGATGGATTGTTGCCGCAAGGTTTCAAATAAGGCCACGCTTTGGTGAGGTTTATTGTCGAATGCCATGTGCTCATAAACTTCATCGCTCACCACAATAATATTTTTTCCCTTCACTAAATTCTCTAATTCTTTTAAATCGCCAGCGTTTAATGTGGTTCCGCTTGGGTTTTGCGGCGAATTAATAATTATCATTTTTGTTTTCGGGGTGATTTTTGATTTCACAACATTCCAGTCGATTGTAAAACCGGGATATTGCAATTCTATTGGAACAGTAACGCCACCATGTACTTCAATAGCGGGTGAATAACAATCATAAGCAGGCTCAAAAATTATCACTTCATCCCCTTTATTAATGAAAGCAGCGATGCAAGTGTAAATAGCATAAGTTGCGCCTGCTGTAACAGTAATTTCATCATCAGGATGGTAGGAAGCTTTATAACAAGTCTGTAAAATTTCTGTAATGCGTTCACGTAATTGTATCACGCCTTGCATAGGAGCATACTGATTAAAACCGGTGTTCATGTATTTGGTAGCAAGGTCCAACAATTTTCGATCGGGATAAAAATCAGGAAAACCCTGTGATAAATTAATGGCATTGTGTTCACGGGCCAAACCACTCATTACCGTGAAAATGGTGGTACCAACATTGGGAAGTTTACTTTGTATTTGCATAATTGTAAAGCAAAGTAGCAAAAAAATCAGGAAATATGTTAAAAGCGCGTTTTTTGGCTTTTAAAAGATGAAAAACACCTGAAACACAGCTTA
>CAZRNW010000214.1:0-6391 GCA_964601535.1 uncultured Flavobacteriaceae bacterium | reverse complement strand
GGCATCCGACTGGAAAATGGCTTTACGTGCAATTTGTAACTGTGGGACAAGCTGAGTAACATAAGAACGAACCTGGTCTTCAGGATTGCCTCCACGCGAATAACGGTAAATCATTTGCTGCTCTTCCCCATCCGGACTAAACGAATTCACCATATCAGGGGCAAAATATCCTAAAAGACAAAAACCACCCGTAATTCCAAATGCAACAATTAATATTTTTTTAAGCTCTAATTCCTTTTTTATGAATCCTATTTTTATTTTCTCACTGAGGGATTTGAATTGTATTAATTCGTTCAGGGTAAGAATTGCAAATAAAGGAAGACAAAATTCTGCAATCACCATCGTCATTGATACCGCCCTGAATTTATTATAGCCCGGAACATGATCTAAAAAGAAAGAAGTTAATCCCATGAAATTATTTCCCCAGGATAAAGCCATTCCCAGAATTGTAATCAAAAGCAAAGGCCATTTCAATTTATTTTTGGTGATGAATAATCCTAATACAACCAGAAACATAATTATTGCGCCAATATAAACAGGACCCGCTGTTATATACTGATCTCCAAAATAAGCACCATTATTACCAACCGCCTGCTTAAAATCAGGAGCTACTTTTTTCAAAGCATCAGGGTATTCTTCTGCAATCGGAATGCTGGATGAACCGCCCTTGTAATCCGGAATTAAAAAAGTAAAACTTTCGCTGATACCGTGACTGTATTGTGTTACGTAGTCTTTATCCAATCCGCTTGTAACAACTTCAGCATTGCTTTTACCATCGGGAGTAATGGTTAATTCTGTTTTACCGCGGGTTGAATATTTTCCGTATTCATCAGTGCACATTAAATTACCTGCATTTGGCAAAACCGCAATTATAGTGGCTGCAATAAATAAGCCGAGTGCCTTCAAAAAACCGGGCATTGCTTTTTCTTTAAATGCATAATAAGCATAACCTGCTATTAAAGCACCAATAATCATGAAACCGTAATAAGTTATTTGAACGTGGTTGGCGTTTAATTCCATTGCCATGAACAAAACCGTTAAAGAAAAGCCCAGCCAGATTTTTCCTCTGAACAACAAAACAATTCCGCCAATTAGTGCCGGCAAATAAGCAAGCGCGTTTAGTTTAGAATTATGTCCTGCTCCGAGAGCGACAATAAAATAAGTTGAAAGACCGTAAGCTAAACTTCCAACCAATGCGAGCCAGGGTTCAACTTTCAAGCACAAAAGCAGAATAAAAAAACAGGTGAAACATAAAAAAATGTAGCCCGAAGGATGCGGTAAAAATAATTTGAATGCCTTATCTAAAGTACCTAACCAGTTACCGGGATATAAAGTAGAAACCTGATAAGCCGGCATTCCGCCGAACATGGAGTTTGTCCATAATGGTTCTGTATGGTATTTTTCCCTGAAATCAGCAATCTCCTTCGCCATCCCTTTTGACTGCATGATATCATGCTGTGAAATTTCTTTACCTGATAATAAGGGCTTAAAATAAACAAGGGTTAAAACAGCAAATAAAACAACTGCTGCTATATAAGGGAATAATTTTTTAAAGGAGAATTGCATACTGAAATATAAGTAAAAAATATATTAAAATTAAAAGGCAGCACCCCCCGGATTCTGCACCTATTATTCTAAATTTTATTAAAAGTTTATTACTATTTAGCCCCAAAAACCTTCTTCAGGAGGTCGGTTACCCTGGCCATGGGGTCTTTACGTATTTTCGCCTCTTCATCGGCTATCAATACAAATAAACCATTAGCTGCTTTTTTTGTTACATAGTCGTTTAAGTCAGGATTTTGCTTTTTCACACCCGGAAGTTTATTGTACTTAGTCACTAAAGGATTCCAATAGCTGGTTACTTTTACTTTAGCGATGGCTTCCTTTACGATGGGAAGAAATTGTGTGTATAACGGACTATAAGAAGTTTTACGGAGGAAATTGGTTGCCGCAGTATCGGCGCCTTTTAAAATGGCAAAACCATCGCTCACACTCATTTTAGTAATCGCGTCTAAGAAAACGCTTCCGGCTTTTTTCGCGGCTTCTTCGGCGGCGCGGTTCAAACTGGTTTCGAATTCTTCCACTTTTTTTGTCATGCCCAGCTTAATTAATTTCTCGCGCATATCTTTAGCTTCTTCAGGCCAAGGAATAAATAACCTTGCGTTTTTCAAATAACCATCCATTTTACTTGCGCTCGCACTTGAGTTATTAGTACCAATGCTTAAGGCTTCGCGTAAGCCTTTTATTACTTCTTCATTGGTTAATGCAGGCGCCGTTGTTCCGCCGATAGCAGTATTCACCGCTTGTGTTGCTTGCTGAACAGCTTGCGTTGCTGTATTGGTAGCTGAATTCCAAACATCTTTTAAGATTTGGGAGTTTAAAGTTGACCCGCAAATCAACAAACCTGTTACTATTACTATTTTTCTCATTTTAATTTTTAATTTACACTTACAATGATACAAAAATAAGGCCAAAACCCTTTAAAATTCAAATAAGAACTTATGAATGCTAAATCAAAACCAAAATTATAATTATTTAACAAACCACAAATACCTATACTATGAGTAATTAAGTTTTTGAAACCGCTTTTCTATTTTCTTTTGTTTCGAAAAATATTCAATTATTACAACATTTCCATCTTTAGCGGGTAAAAAATCAGTCAAATCTGCCTTTTCATTGATAAGAATTTCTGCAACTCTCTTTGGTTTGTTTTTTTGATAGAGGATAGAAACAAGTTTTGAGTTTTCAAACCCTAGCTTCTTCTTTTTTTGTGCTAAACAGATAACCTGTATTTCATTCTGTTCTTTCCAATAATACGCATCAAAATAAGCATCAAATCTTTCTTTATCGTTGTAAACAACATCCCCTTGTGGTAAATAAAAATTCTCAAAACTTGGTTCAAAATCTTTATTTAATTCAAAAACAAAAACGCTCGAAGCAATACCGGCAACTAAATCACCGTTAGCCTTTGGTGCCATCGCTATAGCAATCATATCATGATTAGGGACAAATTCAGGTGGATAAAAAGTAGTTCCTGACTCCCATAATCTTACATAACCATAGCTATCGAAACAATATTCGGAAAGCTGCCTGTAACCTAAACGCCCAAACACGCCCTCCTGATTACTAACTTTATATTTATAAAAAAAATCCATATTTACTTTTTTATTATTAATCACATTACCAACTGCATCAACTTTATTATAAAAATATCCCATTATTACCTGTTACGTGTTAGTCATTTTTGAAAAATAACCTGCAACTAAAAATTCTGTTTTACCAGGAAGCTTGAATGCTTTTGTCGGCGTCTCATTACTATTACACGTAAAACTAAACAATTGCTTGTCTGATTCTTTTGAATACATGAATAAAAGGTTATTTTTTCTTACAGCAAAAAAACCATCACCTGCATCAATAACATCTTCTTTGGAAGCAATATCAAAACTCCATTTAGGTCGCATTAAATAATCATAGCCTTCGGCTTTAGTCTTACTAAATTTAACTAATCTGCTACCGGAAAAGAGTGTGTACTCGCAATCAAGATCAGAACCCAACAATTCAGTCTCGTTAATTAATGTTTTATCAGGAACGTTAACAAGTACTATTTTTTTAAAATATTTCCCATTATCCAGTACTTTATACAGCATAATAAAGAGAGTGTTATCTTTAAAAACAATATTTTCATCAAATTGAGGCTGTTTCATAATGTTTTTTTGCTTTGTATTGTAAAACATTTCCTCCTCAAAAACCACCTTCCCGGTCGAAACAAGGTTCTCATCTGTTAATTCAACAGTAAATTCATTTATTTTTCTGGACTTTTCTTTTGAGTAGATAAAATAATAACCCTTGATATTACTTTGGTAGTTTAAAACACCATATGAAAGCAAAACATCGTTAGCATGCAACTCACATACAAATACTACTATTAAAAGTAAAATGATTTTTTTAAGCATATTATTGTTTTATTTTGCACGTTAAATTTGCATCTATTTAATTACATTTACAAGGTATTAAATTAAATGAGAGCCGAAATATTAACCATAGGAGATGAAATTTTAATTGGACAAATAACCAATACCAATTCGGTTTGGATTGCCCAGAAATTGAATTTAATGGGTATAAAGGTGGTGCATATGGCCTCTGTAGCTGACGATAAAGAGGCTATTCTTAAAGCATTTACAGACGCGCAGGAGCGTTCGGATTTTGTTTTTATCACAGGCGGTTTAGGTCCAACCAAAGACGATATTACCAAAAAATTATTCGCTCAGTATTTTAACACAATATTAGAAACGGATGAAAAGGTTTTGGCCCATGTAAAATCATTTTTTGATAAACGCGGACGTGAAATGAATGAAGCGAACCGTCAGCAGGCTTTAGTCCCAAAAGGCTGTTTGGTGATTCATAATCAAAGCGGCACAGCCCCGGGGATGTGGATGAAAAAAGAAAACACGCATTTTATTTCAATGCCGGGTGTGCCTTACGAAATGAAGGATATGATGACAGACATCATTCTCCCGAAAATAAAATCAGATTTTAAATTACAGCACATTTATCACAAAACAGTTTTAACACAGGGCCTTGGTGAAAGTTTTATAGCTGAAAAAATTGAAAAATGGGAAGATAATTTAGCAGCAAAAAACATAAAACTCGCTTATTTACCTCAACCGGGAATGGTACGCTTGCGTTTATCCATTTCAGGAAATAATCCGGAGGAAATTAAAAAATCAGTAGAGAAAGAAATTGGTATTCTTAAAATACTATTGAAAGATTATATTTTCGGATACGAAGAATACGGCGAAGAACCGCCTTCACTCGAAGAAATTGTAAGTAAATTATTAAGGGAAAGAAAACAAAAAATTTCTTTTGCAGAAAGCTGCACAGGTGGTCACATCGCATCTTTGTTTACAGCCATTGCGGGAAGTTCAGATATTTTTAACGGTGCAGTTGTGCCCTATCACAACAACATTAAGCACGAATTATTACAGGTTGATAATTCTGTTTTTGAAAATTTTGGCGCAGTAAGTAAAGAGTGTGTTATACAGATGGCCGAACACGCCAAAAAAATATTCCACAGCGATTACTCGATTGCTACTTCAGGGATTGCAGGCCCCGCCGGCGGCACTCCCGAAAAACCTGTAGGCACTGTTTGGATTGCAATCTCAAGTCCCGAAAAAACCATTGCCATGAAATTTATTTTTGGTGACGACCGCGGAAGAAACATAAAAATGACTGCAGCCACCGCCTTAAATATGCTCCGGAAAATGATTTTGAAAGAAGATTAACGAATGCCATGCTGATTTTTCATCAGCATCTTTTTGGTACAGAAATAAATTAGAATTGATTTAGTCCTTCTTTGTCACTAAAGCGTAATTTCCTTCAATTTTAAAATTCCAGCTTTTATCGTAAATTTTCGGAAGGTAACGCTTGTACAAATGCATCCTTGCGTTTTCAGCTTTAGTTTCGTTTTCACCGTCACGTCCTACCGCATTGAACTCGTAAATACAAACTTTCGGATGCTGCTTGATGAAATCTTTTACTATTTCAACAATGGTGTTCATCACCTGAAACACTTCTCCTCTGTTTGTGGTCACATATTCTTCGCCCTCAAATTCATCATTAATGACGCCAAACACAATCGACGCGTGTAAAATATTATCCTGTCTTCTTCCGAAACGCACTTCATATCTTAGTCCTGAAGGGGTATTAAAATAATACAAACCCGCACTTTTAATAGCAGGGAATTCTATTGACAATATTTTTTCGTAAATGGACAAGTTCTTAAATTAAACAGTTGCAGATTCAACTATCAGTTCTTTTTTTTTAAACCTGTCGGCCGGAATTAATTCTTTACCGCCTGAAGAATAATCGTAAAAACCTTTTCCTGATTTTACCCCCATATGTCCTGCAGTAACCATATTAACTAATAAAGGACAGGGAGCATATTTTGGATTACCAAAACCATTTTGAAGCACGCGCATGATATTTAAACAAACATCAAGACCGATAAAATCAGCGAGCTGTAAAGGACCCATTGGGTGAGCCATTCCTAATTTCATGACTGTATCAATTTCTTCAACGCCTGCTTCGCCTTCGTATAAAGTGATGATGGCCTCATTAATCATTGGCATCAAAATTTTATTCGCCACAAAACCCGGATAATCGTTTACTTCAACCGGAATTTTATTTAATTTTTTTGAGGTTTCCATAATTAATTTACAAACCTCATCGCTTGTTGAATAACCGCGGATAACCTCAACCAGTTTCATAACAGGAACCGGATTCATGAAATGCATGCCAATTACTTTATCTGCACGTTTTGTGTTTGCTGCAATTTGTGTGATTGAAATGGAAGATGTGTTTGAAGCGAGAATGGTGTGCGGCGGACAAACTT
>CAZRNW010000213.1:763-6473 GCA_964601535.1 uncultured Flavobacteriaceae bacterium | reverse complement strand
TGGTAAAGAACCTTATTCTGAGTTTCCAGCCGAAAATTACTTTAGTAAATTTCACTAGAGTATTCAATTTCTCTATATTTGATATGAATCCGGGAAAGGGCGTTCACTGATTGTTTACGTAAAACTAAGAGAATGAAAATTTCAATTAAGATTACAGTGAAGCTAAAGATGGTTAAGAGACTACTAAAATTGTTTCTGTAATGGCCAGTGTTGTTGAAAGGACAACCAAGCAAGTGGGACTTGTCCCATAACTTGCCAACCTTTAGGTCAAGGTTGGACGTACCTCCCGGATTTGCTATTGTTGTATCGGATTTTATTGACGCTTCTTGGAATTTACTTTCTTTTTTCCATCTCCAATGTCCGGCAGTTCACAGTCCGGTTTCGGAATCAAAACAAAATCAATTTCCATTGTCTTAGTGATTTTGTTCTTGAGAAAAATTTCTTTCGTGTGCAATCCAGGATATGAGCTAACTAAAGTTACACTTTTTGCGGTGTCGGCGATAGTTGTTACGTCGATTGAGTAATAACCTAAGCTATCCGCTTGTGCGCCAATTCTTGTTCCTTTGATGATTACCGTACCAAATGGAAGATAGTTGTTGGGATTTTTGATCTGACTAAAAAGCCGACCTTTAATAAATAGAGGATTTATATTGGTTTGCCCAACGCAAAGATTAATGGAGATAAATAACAATATGGTAAATGCCTCTTTCATTAAAATCGAAGGTTCTTGATCTTTATATTTTGGATATGATTATCTACCAAATGATAAACCTCGTTGCCCATATTTTGCAGATAAACTCCTACCACTTCATTCTTTTCAGGCACGTCCTCGACATTTTTAAATTCACGAACGATCTTTTGAATTCCTTTTACGTATTTGTTTTCAATAGCAACATAAAGGTCATTTGAAATATCTTTATAAACTGTATGGGTGTCTTTATTTACGTTATGTGTCATAATCTTTTTACTTAACACAAAAATATGAATTTTAAGGGCTTTTTGTCAGCGAAAACCTCATTTGTGTATTATTCATTTCACAGTCTATCACGATCTTACAATCATTGCTATAAAACGTAGCAAACTTTAACACTTCCCTGACTTAATTTCGGGTATGCAACTGGTGTTAAAAGGACAAAAAGAAGTACCTGCGGATAAACCTCCCTTTATGGGAATTTTATTTGATGTTAATGAACACCATGAGGCAGCAACTATCAACCGTGATCTTCTGACCCCATTAAGGAACGCTCAGTTTGCAATCGAATTTGAACCCCATTCCAAGACTTTAGATTTACGTTTACTTTGCACTAATCCGATTTCAATAAGGTTTTATAGGAATGTAAAATACGAGCCAGAAAAACTCGAAAAATTTATGCGGGATACCCGATTTACAAAGCAATTTAACTTTTCTCACTTAGTACTAAAAGGGGGTAAGGAAACCGTTATCAGAAGCAATCCCGAAAACACACTTTTCGTTCTCAAAATTGATAATATTAGGATAAGAATAATGGACAGATATTAGAAAATAGTTACTTTAGTACCTATGGAAAAACCCTGGTTCCCCCAACGCAGTATTGCCGATGCACCGATAGCCCTTTTCAAAAGCCTTGTGACGCTTCTGGACTTACGTATATCGCAACTTACAATCGAGAACGACACTAAAGCTCACAAGGACTTCCCCCGCTTATCAGATAAGGCAATGATAGAGATTCTTGCAAAATGGGGTATTAAGGCCGCTACTTATAAGGTTGCGCCGGAGATGATACACCAATTACCATCACTTTCTTTTCTGTTTGTTGAGGATATAGTTAATGGAGATACCAAAATGAATTCGATGGTCTTATATAATTCAATTCGGAAAGGAAATATAATTGAGTACCTCCACCCTCGAAAGGGATGGGTCTTAGAAGATCAGACCGAGTTTGAAAAAAAATGGTTGAAGATCGCTTTATGTTCTATTGAATTTGAAAACCCAAATGGGGAACCAGACTTTGAAGAAAAAGAAAAAACATATAACAAAGCTAAATTTGAAAATCCCGAATTGAAAAACGTACAGATCCGTGACGGCTTTCTAAGTGATAGTGAGTGTGAATATATTATAAATTTATCAGACCCTATTGCCCAAAAAAGTAAGTTAATGGCTGAAGAAAATATTGAGGGTTATGGAAGAACAAGTCGTTCTGCCGAATTTCATATTTACCCTAACGATGAAATATTAAATGGAATAAGAAAAAGAGCTTCCGAAATTCTTAAACTACCAGAAAGTCATTTTGAATTTTTTCAGTGCGTTTCATACGATCCAAAACAAGAATATCAAAACCATTACGATACTTTTGACGAAACGAGTGAGCGTGGGCGTAAAGAAATTGAGGAAAGTGGGCAAAGAAAATATACGATGCTTGCTTATTTAAACGATGACTTTGAAGGCGGTGCGACATATTTTCCGAATGTAGATTTAATGGTTAGACCAAAAAAAGGGCGAGTAGTTATTTTCAACAACCTCGATGAGCAGGGTAAAGTAATAAAGGCGGCCTATCATGCGGGTTTGCCTGTAACAAAAGGCCGGAAGTACGCCATCAATATTTGGGTGAGGAACAAACCTATTAAGAACAAGTGACGAATTAGAAAAATTATCTAAACCGTACCCCTCCATTTTAATAATTCAATAGAAGTATTATTTTTTTTAAGGTCTGCCTTTGATTTTATTTTTTTAAAGTAGAGCGCATTATCAATAATAACTGAATAAACTTTTTTCTTTCCGTTTTGTGTCAGTTCAACTAACTCAAACCGAGTATTAGGCTCCTCCCATTTTGTTATCCTGATCGCTTTCCCATTTGCTGTTTCAACGTACTCCTTGCCTTTAGAGTTCATTATTTTCTGATACTTATGTAGCTCATGTATATAAGCCGTATCATTTGAAAACTCAGGTTCGTATTGGTAAGCAAAATAAAGACCGATGATCTGCTTACCTTCATTTACTTCCATCCAAATAGAATCCGCAACTCCATAACTATCTTTCTTGAGGTGATAAAAGTTTCCCTTGTCCTTAATTGTAATGTCTTTTAAACTTTCAATATTAGCTGCCATAGTTATCTTATTCTTCCCCGAAAGGTTCGTTGTCCTAAAGAGCTTTACTACTGTGTCGGTCTGAGAGAAAGTTAACTGGAAAAGAACATTTAAAAAGATCGTTACAATTAATTTAGTTTTCATTTGGTTAAAATTTAAAGGTGAAGAAATATCCTACTATGCGGTGAAAATTATTATAAGCGCACATATAAGAAAAATGATAACATCTAAAGTTCTCAACTTCATTCTTTCAAAAATTTATAATGATAGAAAGAACCCGTTTCAGATTTCAACTGGAGAGTATAGCAACCAGGTGCAAGGAATGAAGTATTTATCTTGTCTATTTTAATTGAGCAGGGGATTTTATTACCAAGAATGTCTATGAAATTTGCTTCAACAAAATTAGCATGGGAATCTTTTGAGCCAATGAAAAGAACTTCATTAACAGGATTAGGATATACAAAAAAAGGCGAGTTTTCAGACAGTTCAGCTATGCCTGTATAAGGAGGAAAGGTAAAGGCTTTACAAGTAGTATCGCAATTATCATAAACACAAATTGTGTATGTGGTATTGTAACAATACATTCCGGGGCTACAAGCTGTCGGTCCAGTATTACCTGCTGACCACGAATAGGTGTATGGGCCATTGCAACCACCAGAAGGAGGAGAAACACATAATCCCCCATCACAGCAGGTTGAACACGTTGGCAAGGCATTAACACTTATTGAAAAACTTATCACCTGCCCAAAGTGACACAATGAGAAGCAAAGAAAAATTAAACATATCAAAGCTCTCATTCCTTTATAATTTTAAATACCTTTTGATCGGAATTAATACGAATTTTTACAAAATAAATTCCTTCGGGAAATTCGCCGAGATCAATTTCAAAGTGATCTACAAGTGACTTTTTTGTATAAACAACCTGCCCTAGTGAGTTAATTATATCTAACTCAAAACCCTGAAAATTAAACCCCGAAGAAGCAATGTACAATTTATCTTTCGCAGGGTTTGGATAAATCTTCAAATCATAAAATTCTGTCAACTCATTTATACCTATCGCACTTGGAATTAATGCAATGGTCGGACTACAAGAAATGGTCGTATTTCCACCATTCCATCTTACGAATCCCCATACCGAATCGTTTCCAATTTTTCTAAATGAGCCGTGAGCATATAGATTTCCGTTATATCCAACCATCCCATGCACATCATAACCGAATGGGGGACTGAAGGTACATAGTTTCTGACCATCAAATTTTACTATGTTGGTGTACATTGGATTTGCGTTGATTGTCCCCGTACTAAGACCTTCAATGGTATTGAAGTGCCCATAGATGTATATATCATTATTTATTTTTTTGACATCATATATAGTTTCCCAATTACTGTTAGACAAGCCTGAACCAATCGCATACCAACTCTTTCCATTATATGCCGCTAGACCTTTACAATTTGTTCCGGCGATATTATCAAACCGTCCATACACGTACATCATGGAATCAATAACTGAAATTCCCTCAACTCCTTTGTTATTATCACCCGAAACACCAACCCACGAAATCCAGTTGGAACCATCATAGTAAGACAGATTTGCACAGGAGGAGGATGCGCTAACCATACTCGAAACAAATATCTTTCCCCGAAAGACATTCATTCCTGTTATACAACCATAAGGAGGGAAATTCAAACTATACCAATTAGCACCATCGAACTTCGCAATGTAATTTGCAGCAATCCCTCCAATGTTAGTAAAGTTTCCGGCAACATATAACTCGTCATTATAAACTTTTAAAAACCAAACAGAACCATTCGGAGAAAAGTTAACCGTGTCCCAACTAGCGCCATTCCATCTTCCTAAATTCTTACACCAGTATTTTCCAGTTTTTTTAAAATTGCCGCCAACATAAAGTTTATTTTGAAACATTGTCAGATTAATTACCTGTGGTAATTCTGTATCATAATCATCCAAGCCGCTTTGAAGCGTATCAAAAGATGATCCATTATATTTAATGATGCAATTAGTATTGTACTGATTGAACCTGTAAAACTGTCCTCCCAGATAAAGAGTGTTACTACTTGAATCAACAACTGAAGTAACAAAATGCGCCCAACCTTGATTGGGAATACTATCAATCAAGTTAGTCCAAACCTGCCCCTGTAAAAAACAGGAGCAGGTTGTTAGAATAACTATGAAAAAATGTCGCACTATTGTTTTATCAATTTAAACGATTTTTGAGATTCTTTATTGCTAAGGGTCAATATATACATACCGCTTGACCAATTAGCGCAATTAATTATTGTTTTTCTATCAGTTATTTCCTTTTCGCAGATTATCTGACCTATCATATTATACGCCTTTAAATAAATCTTCTCCGTATTCAAATCATCAACTTCAACATAAAACTGCGTGCTTGCAGGATTAGGATAAACGGTCAAACTCGTGTTCTCTAAGTCGAAAGTTTGAATCCCGATAATTTGATATACAGCAAGATCAAATCGACTTATGAAACCATCAGATCCCCCATTATATGTACTGTCAATCAAAGTTGCATTAGTAGGTGAATATGCTATCGGAAAATTACTACTTGATGCAACACCTGTCACATATAGTTTTTGGTTTAACGCAATCGCACTATTATTAATTCGA
>CAZRNW010000213.1:0-753 GCA_964601535.1 uncultured Flavobacteriaceae bacterium | reverse complement strand
GTTCCTCCAAAGTAATGGGCATGATACAACTGCTTACCCGGAGTGAAGACAGCAATATAGCCATCTTCGGCACTTCTAACATTATCTACATAAACACCGCTTGGAGTTACACCCGGAGATTGCAAGGTGTCAGAGTTTGTATATCCACTAAGGTACACTAAGCCTGAATTGTCAACTGATAAACCGTTTGCGTAAAATTGTTTGCCAGACACCTGGCCTCTACCATAATAACTACACCATTGCTTTGTCAAATTTCCATCCATATACCCTAAGAACGCTGATTGACCTGTTCCTGTCGAATACTGGCTATTGGTTGCACCTGCTTTTGAGAAGAATGGGAATCCGGTTGCTTTAATACTTGTTCCCGCAAAATGAATTTCATTTAATGTAGGTTTAAATACCATTCTTGTAAGCGCATCCGTATTTGTCCCTCCAAAGTAACTTGAAAAATCTACTGCGTTCCCTGCTGAGTTATACCTCACAAAAAACCCATCTGTGCCATTTCCAACCGCGTATGAATTATCAAAGAAGGTGTTTGGATTGCCTGTTGTATTGGTTGTAGAAAGGTCAATCGCATCAGTAATTCCGCACCCAATTACGTTACCTGAATTATCTACAACAATATCAAAGCCCCAATCAGTCTGAGCTACCGTTGAAGTACCCGCAGTTGTAGCACCACCATAGTAGGTAATCCATTGAGCTGAGAGAGAAACATTAAATTTTCCAAAAATCGCATCAGTATTAGATGGATTC
>CAZRNW010000212.1:0-6515 GCA_964601535.1 uncultured Flavobacteriaceae bacterium | reverse complement strand
ATAAAGATGAATTCAATGAAGCATGCACATTAATTGATGCCCTTATTTCAGTCGAGGATCTGTCTTTCGAACTAAAAAATATCGAATTTGAATCTAAGAAAATAGAAAAAGCATTTGCTGTAATAAAAAAGATCAGAACTTACCATAAGGATCTAATTCAGTCTGATAGATCACCTTACCAATTACTAATTGGTTTATTAAGATATTCTGTTCATACACTTTCATTTGACGAGTGCAATATTTGGCAAAAGAAATTGGCATTGTATGCCTCATGTGGTTTGGCAAAAAGAATAAATCTGTTCATTAAGGAAAATTTGATAATAAGAATAGATCCCTTAATTGGAGAGCCGAATTTGGGAATGACGATACTGCCTGGTCGTCGTGATTGGAAACGAAGTATAAATGAAGATGTGAAGGTGATTATTTCTGAAAATGTAAAAAATGTCATTTCATTAATAACTCAAGACGAAATGCAATTATATGGGGTTCCGGATCTGTTAAATGAATTTAAACAAAAGAATCTTACATCTAAACATTTGAGTATAACAGATCAAGGCATTCCAACGAAAGAAGAAGTTAAACTTTTAACGGCTTTTATGGAGAAATGCTTGAATAATAAGGAAAAAGTACTAATACATTGTGTTGGAGGTCTTGGTCGCACTGGTTTGTTGGTGGCCTGTTATTTAAAGGAATACAGGAAATTTTCAGCTGATGAAGCAATAAGTCTAGTAAGAAAATCAAGATCCCCAAGAGCTGTTGAATCATTAAGTCAAGAGGAATTCGTTAAAAATTACGTTTAAAATTTATTACTCAACCAATTAATAATCTGTGATTCGGTTGCTCTGTTCAGGTATGGAATAAAAAATAGGCACGGAATAAAATAACTTTCATAGTTTTTGTTTTAGAATACTCACCTCTTCCCACCCACACTAAACTCATAATCCACCATGCAGGGTACGGGGTAAATGCCGCATTTGGCGGGGGAGTAGAGGGGGAGTAAACCTACAACGCGCTTGGCTTCTTTTTCTAATTCTGTGTCGCCGGCCGGAGAAATTAATTTTAGAAATGTACATGTGCCGTCTTTCTCAACCATCCAGGCAAATTTAATTTGTGTTTTTGTACCATAATCTTTCTTGGGAATCTTAAAGTTCTTTTCCATAAAATCCCACAAAGTGAATTTCTCGTCTTTAATTTCAGGATATACATCCAGCTCGGTATAAACCTGCATCATGACTGTTTCATCAAAATGCGGTTTGCATTTTTCAATCATATCTTGCGCGATAGCGCCTTTCATTGAAATAACGCACAAAATAAAAAATAAATTTCTCATGTTACATTTTTAAATCTAATGTGTATAACCAATATTTCTTCCCAAATAAAGGAGGAATCTCTTGCAGAACTTTAAAACCAATGCTTTCGTAAATATGTCTGGCTGCATCCATGAATTCGGAGGTATGTAATGCAATGGTCTTTTCATTATTTTGTTTTGCAAATTCAATACACATCTTTGTAAGATTTTTTGAAATTCCCTGACCCTGGTATTTTGGATTTACAGCTACCATTCTTATGTAAGACCATTCTGATTTGAAAAGTTCTGTCGGATTACCACTTGGAATTATATATGCCGCACCAATTATTTGATTATTGTCAAGACAAACAAAACATTTAGCTATTTTAAGAACGTCAATAAATTTTTGTTTATCCTGCAAATTACCATTAAAAACCATCCAGTTTTCGGGAGTGAGTAGACTTTGAAATTGACTATATGCAATAATGCCAAGACTTTGTAATTGGTCAAGGTCATTTGAATTCGCCTCGCGATATACTAAATTACTTTGTGTCATTATTTGTAAAAAACTACTTCTTCAAATCTTTCAATTTTTTCTCAATGTATTTTTCAGTCGGCATTTGGGCTTCCTGTATGCGCTTTGCATAATTAATACTGTCTTTCATATCCTTGTGGGCTTCTTCCACTTTGTGCTTTTCAATTTCTAATTCATTGGTGCGTTCTTTCACCTTGTTTTCTAAAATTGCTTTTTCGTCACGCAATTTCTTTTCTCGGCGCTTGATGTAAGTATAAATAATTAATCCCGCCGCCACAACACACAAAATGTAAAACCAAATGGTTCTCCAAAAAGGCGGCGTTATGGTTAGTTTAATTTTAGTTGGCTCTCCCCAAAAGCCGTCGTTGTTACTTGCTTTTATTAATAATGTGTAATCACCCGGGTCGAGGTTAGTAAAGGTTACTTTTTGCTCGTTGCCAATGTTTACCCAATTTTCATTAAAGCCTTCGAGTTTATAAGCGTATTGGTTTTTGGACGGGTCTGTAAAATCGAGAGCTGCGAAATCAAATTCAAAGAAATAATTTTTATAAGAAAGCATTATCTCATCTGTAAAAGAAGGGTCCTGCGGCAATGCATAAGGTTTGTTGAGCGCCGAAAATCCGGTGAGCACTACATTGGGCGGAGTAGTGTTTAAAACAATATCAGTTGGCTTGAAAGCATTGAATCCCTTAATCCCGCCAAAAAATAAATAACCATTAGGTAAACTGCAGGAAGCATCGAGCGCAAATTCCCGCCCTTGCAAACCATGCGACGTGGTGAAATTCGTAAACTCTTTTGTTAACGGATTTAATTTACAAAGACCGCGCTGATGCGTGAACCAGATAAAGCCGGTATTGTCTTCCTGAATGGATGGTATCTGATGTTCAAAGGAAGGATCCAGGTGTGTATAGGAAGTTACTTTCCCATCCTCGGGATTGTAAGCGAATAATCCTATCGCAGTTCCCATCCATAAAATACCTTTACTGTCGTACAGCAATGAGGTCATGCCAACATCGTACAAAAGTTCCTTTTTGTTATCGAAAATATGTTTTGAAGTTCCTGTAATGGGATCAAATAAATTCAGACCATTCGCCAAAGTACCTACCCAAAATTTTCCGTCTTTGTTCACAGCCATCGAAATAATATAATTGCTGCTTAAGCCATTTGGTTTTCCTGCGGTTTGTATCCTGGTAAAATTATTTTTTTCCCTGTTGTAAATATTGAATCCGATTTCCGTTGCAAACCATAGCCTGTTTAGTTTGTCTTTTACAATGTGTGTTGCCGAATGATGAGAAAACGAATTGCTGTCGGCAGTTGGAAGGTAAAGCACATATTTATTTTTGTCAGGATAATAACGGTAAATACCTGCACCGAAGCTTCCTATCCATATACTTCCGTCTTCATCCTTATATGCGCTAAGTGCAATAGTATTGTGCCGCAAGAAATCTTCTTTGCCTTCATCAATCGGCATTACTGAAAGTGTTTTTGCGGAGCTGTTATAAATAGTCACGCCAGCATTGGTGCCAACGAAAACTTCATTGGGAGATTTGTGGCGGACACAAAATACGGAGCTGTTATTCAGACTGGAAGGATTATTGCTTTCGTGTTTATAATAACCAAAATTCAATGTGCGGGGGTCCATCACATTGGCGCCGCCTTTCCAGGTGCCGCTCCAGATTAATCCGCTTTTATCTTCGAAAATAACAAAAGTGGTATTATCGTTGATAGTTTCTGCATCATCTTTATTGCTTTCGAACATGGTGGCAGTTTTATCAATAGCATCAAATTTGCCTATACCATGTTCGGCCGTTGCAAACCAAATGTTTCCTTTACGGTCTTCGTAAAAAGAAGAGACCAGAAAAGCTCTTTTTATACTTTTGAACGGATGATTCAAAGTATCATATGAATCGTAACATTTGTTATTTTTTTTATCGATGATTACCGAACCATGTGCCCAGCAACTAATCCATATTCTGTTCCTACTGTCACAAAAAATACCTTTGGGAGAATTTGCCGGTAATTTTAATGGGGTAGATGAAGTATAATATTCGCATTTCCCTGTTTTAGGATCATATTCGGTTACGCCGAACCCTGGATTCGAACACCAAAGATGCCCGTCTTTGTCGACCGTCATATACCGTAAATTATTGGAAAGAAATTCAACATTATTCTTTCCGCCTTTTCTGTAATTAGTAAACTTTTCCGTTTTTTTATCGAATACATGTAAGCCGTTATAAGTTGCGAGATAGAGTTTGCCCGGTTCTGCTTCAATAATGGCATTCACGTGTCCATCAGACAAACCATCTTCTTTAAGAGAATCCGGAAAATAATTTGTGACCTTAAGCGTTTTGAGGTCAATTTTAAACATTCCGCCGCCCGTACCGCCCCAGAGGTTATTTTCATTATCGGCATATAAACTCCTTATTGTGTTATGAATAATGGTACTGCTGTCCTCAACCCTTGCTTTAAACGTATAAATATTTTTCCCGTCGTATTTATTTAATCCGTCGCTTGTGCCTAGCCACATGAATCCTTTTTTATCCTGAACAATGCAGGTTACATAGTTTTGAGTTAGGCCGTCTTCAACCGTAATATGCCGGAAACGGGCAAACTGGGCAAAAGAACTTAAATAAGTTAATGAAAGAAAAAGAAGGAGTATGTATTTAGTAAATCTCAATTAATTTTTTCCTTGACTTGGAATTCTAAAAATAGTCAAAATTTTTGATAAGCTAAATTAACCGGATTTGAGAGCCGGGGTGTATTATTTCAGAATACCTGCTTTTATTAATTCAGACAAATAGTACTTCTTGCCCTGGTAAATGGCAATGAGAAAAGCGTCGGTTATGGCCTCCTTTTGGATTAATTCCAAATGCTGAAGCGCATCTGCAAACTTTACGTAATTGCCAATGGTAAAACGGTTAATGCCGTCTTCATATTTGTTTTTTTGAATCTTTCCGTATCCCAAAATATAAGTGTAATTGAAATTTTCTTTGAATTTAAATGCTCCAACCTGTATCTGATAGCTCAAGCCTTCAATGATGGTAGTTCCAAATCTGTTTAAAAAATCAGCATGACTAAATCCTGAATTAAGTGCTGCGCTTGCTTTTGATAAACTGTCACTTTTTGCTTGCAAAGCTTTTGCATACGCATCATCATAGAAATCAGCGATGACATTTATCTGAATAAAAGAATCAATACCAACCGTATAAACTGTTTTTGTTTGTGCCGCTAAATTCGGAGCGGTGAAAGTTAAAACATATTCATCTCCGGAAGGCAGATTTATTAAAAACTTACCTGTAGATGCATTCGAATTTATTTTCTGCGTTTTGAACTTCGAGTTGATTAAGGATTTAATTTCAATTGAAGCATCGCCCGGTTTTTTATTAATGGACACATTTCCGGTTACCTGAACTAAAGCAATTGGTTTTCCCGGAATGCCGGGTTCAATCGAATAAATATCCTGATCGCCTTTTCCGCCTTTTAAAAAAGAAGAGAAATAACCTTTTTTCCCGTCACCACTTACAATAAAATATTTATCGTCGTTGTCGGAGTTAATTGGTTTGCCTAAATTATACGGAGCAGTCCAAGTTCCGTTTTTTAAATCACTTCTCACTATATCATAACCGCCGGTACTTAATTTTCCATTGGTGGCAAAGAATAAAATTTTTCCGTCGGCTGTAATAAAAGGTGCGTCTTCGTCGTATTCCGAATTAATTTCTTTACCCATATTGGTAATATTTCCCCAGGTATCAGGGCCAATTTGTTCTGCAATGTAAAGGTCTCTTCCGCCATAACCGCCTTTCCGCTCACTCGAAATAATCATATGTTTTTTATCCGGAAAAAAACAAGCGCTGCCATCCCAGCGGTCGGAGTTTAATCCTTTCTGATATTTAGGAACCGTCCAAACACGACCTTCAAGTTTGCTTAAATACAAATCGCCGTTTCCTTTTCCAATGTTTTTATAAATAATTAATTGGGTACCGTCGGCAGATAATGTTACCGCGGCATCATGAAGCGTTGTATTAATAGTTACTATCGGATTGGGTTTCGACCAGGCGGTATCATTTATTTTGTTACTAATAAATACATCTTCAAAAAAAATGCCTTCTTCTTTTTTAGCCGGACCTTCCATTTTTGTTTTGGCAAGATTTTGTTTCCCGCCTTTCGATAATTTTCCGCGGTAGGTATAAACCATGAAAGATTCATCAGAAGGAATAAGCGGTCCGTATTCCGAAGCTTCAGTGTTTATAGGTGCGCCGATATTTTTTATGTCCGCAACATTCACTTTTGTTTTAATGGCATCGAGCATTTTTAAATTTTCAACTCGTCTCACGGCCTGGTCAACTAATTGTTTATTAGGTTTTGATTTGGCAGACTCTTCAGAAATGAATGAAACAAAATATTTATCGGCTTGTTTGGTGCTGTCGTTTTGTTCGTAGGCGTAACCGATGTAATAGCTAAAATATTCGAGCTGCGCTTTGTTTTTTTCTATTTTCTGAAACAAGGCAATGGCGGTAGTTTTTGATTCTTCGTTATAAGTGCGGCAAATGGCGGTGAGATAAATGACAGGCACATTATCGGGATACAATTTAAGAAGCGAATCGAGCGGAGGCAGGGCCTCTAAAAATAAATCATTCTCAAAAGATAAGCGGGCTTTGTTGAATAATGGCTGGTGATTTTTTGCAATTGTTT
>CAZRNW010000211.1:0-6552 GCA_964601535.1 uncultured Flavobacteriaceae bacterium | reverse complement strand
TCGCCTACTTTTAAATTATTAGAAGACGGAAGTGATGTATTATCAAAAGAAGAAACTGCACAATTAGCAGCACGTCAGGAAAAATACATCATCAATCTTAAAAATGCATTAGTGCGTATCGAAAATAAAACTTACGGTATCTGCCGTGTAAGCGGTAAATTAATTCCGAAAGAGCGTTTACGCAGTGTGCCTCATGCTACTTTAGGTATTGATGCTAAATTAAATCAAAACAGATAATTTTATTACTTGACTTATATAAGTGCCGATTCTTTAAAAAACGAATTGGCACTTTTTTATTTACATGCTTAAAAAATACAAAATACCGCTCCTCACCATTTTCACTGTTCTCTTTATCGATCAGTTTATTAAAATTTATATTAAGCTGCATTATCCGTTGGGAGAAGTAACTCGCGTTGCAGGTGATTGGTTTATTTTACATTTCACCGAAAATCCCGGCATGGCCTTTGGTTTAGAATTCGGTGGCGATTACGGGAAATTAATTTTAAGTTCGTTCCGCATTCTTGCATCAGTAGCAGGCATCTGGTACGTAATTCACATAGTGAAAAAAGGAGAACATCCCGGGTTTATTTTGTCGGTCGCCTTAATTTTAGCGGGTGCTATCGGGAATATTTTAGACAGCGCATTTTACGGAATGTTATTTAGCGAGAGTGATGAATTTAATACATCGAAGTTTTTACCCGCTGAAGGCGGTTACGCAGGGTTTTTACATGGGAGGGTTGTAGATATGTTTTACTTCCCTATTTGGAACGGAACATTTCCATCCTGGATGCCTATTTGGGGCGGTGAAGAATTTCAGTTTTTCAGACCCATTTTTAATTTTGCAGATTTTTCGATTTCATGTGGTGTGGGAATTATTTTAGCCTTTCAGAAAAGATTTATTAAAGAACATAAAGAGCCCGTTGAAAATTCTGAAAATAGCCCGGAAACCTCAACCAACGAAACCCCGAATTCGTAAAATGAAAAAAGCCGTTCTGCTCATTAATTTAGGTACGCCAAAAAGCCCTGCAAAAAAAGATGTGCGCAGATATTTGACACAATTCCTGAACGACCCTCGCGTCATTGATATAAATCCGGTCGGAAGATTTTTTTTAGTTAATTGTATAATTATTCCTTTCCGTGCAGGAAAATCTGCGAAGCTTTATGAAAAAATCTGGACGAAGGAAGGTTCGCCTCTCTTGATTCACAGCATTAACCTGCAAAAGAAATTACAGAAAGAGCTTGGTGATGATTATATTGTTGAACTCGGGATGCGGTATCAGGAACCATCCATTCCTGCTGCAATTGAAAGATTAAAAACAAAAAACATTAGTTCTCTGACAGTTCTTCCTTTATATCCTCAATATGCAACTTCCAGTACCACTTCATCTATAGAAGAAACTGAACGCGCCTTAAAAAAATGGCCATCTGCCCCACCCGTGAAATACATTCAGAATTTTTTTGATGATAAAGGATTTATTAATGCCTGTGTTGAAAGAGCGAAACAATATAAACTGAATGAATACGATTATTTTCTTTTCAGCTATCACGGTTTACCAGAAAGACAAATTACAAAAGCCTCGATTGAGTTCAGCGACGGAAGTTGCAAAATAGGTTCATGTTGCGACATTATTACAAATAAAAACCGTTTGTGTTACCGTGCGAATTGTTATGAAACAACACGGCAACTAGTAAAACATCTGAATATCCCGGAAGGAAAATATACCAGTGCCTTTCAATCACGATTAGATGATAAATGGCTGAAGCCTTATTCCGATAAAGTTGTTGAAGAATTGGCAAAAAAAGGAATGAAAAAGATTCTCGTTTTTTCGCCTGCATTTGTGGCAGATTGCCTGGAGACTATTTATGAAATCGGAACCGAGTACGACGAAATTTTTAAAGAACACGGAGGGGAAAGTGTGACACTTGTCAAAAGTCTCAACGACGAAGATGTTTGGGTAAATGCTTTAAAAAATATGATTCAAAATTAATTTACCATTACTCTTACTGTGTGTTGTATGCCCTGAACAGAAATCGTGCAGTAGTAAATTCCGCTTTCTAATTTCGTTTCCGGAACTATTTTGCGTTGTACTGAAGATTCATCCTGCGTATAGAAATAAGAATTGTAAACCGTATCGCCTTTATCATTTCTTAATGTAAGTGTCATTTCATGATTGTTTTCAAGGCCTGTTATATCAACAGAAAATTCCCCTTGGTTTGGATTGGGGAATACTGTAAACTTAATATTATTAAAATTTTCTGTTGCCGGAACAGTTGCTGCTGTTAAAACTTCTGCCTCTTCAGCATTGCTGTTAATCGTGACCGTTTGTGTAATTATCTCGCTTGCGCTTCCGTTTTGTAAATTCTCCGTTATTTCAACAATATAGGTGCCCGCTTCTAAATTAATCAAGCTGTCAACCGAACCTGAGTTTTTATGTTCTTCTATAATATTACCTGAATTTGATCTCCAGGTGTAATTCCAAGAGCCGCTTTTAGTGCCTTTTACTTTAACACTTCCATTTTTTGTTTTGGCATTTGTTGGCGGATTTGCTGAAGAGCTTATGATAGTTCTTTCTTCTGCCCTATTTAAAGGTGCTTTTGTTTTATCATCAGCTTTTGATTGCTTATAATTGATTTCAGATGCAATGCCTGAACCATTTTCTGACTTAGATATAAATGTACTTACCTGCGCTGTAAGTGAAAATTTAACCGCTACTGCTACAATGATTGTTATTACTTTTTTCATGCTTTCCTGTGTTTTATAAAATCAAATGTATGGCAGGTTTTTGTCGGAAAATAAGCACAAATGCCTAATTTCTTACATCATTAAGGTATGGGCATAAAAGGTGGTCGTTTTGGATAAGCTAAGGCAAAAATGACCGTAAAACTTAAAGCCTGACTCAATCTAAAATTTAGATTTAACAATTTTGGCCGGCTTTACTCTTTTAAATGACAGAATGTTAATTTTACCGATTATACCTGATCATCTGTTATTTTGGAAGCCGACTTTAGTAAAATCGAGAATTTAGAGACATTTTTTATCTCCACGTCCAATGGCCATGCCAACGGATTCAAAAATGTGATTTTAATAGCCGGGGGGTCTGAATATTCCGGAATCAATTCTGCTTCTTTAAAAAATTGTTTCGCTTTTATTAATTACGATTATAAAAATGAAATCGAAGCCTTAAGCACTACAAAAAAATCCAAGCTCAATTTCCCGCAATATTGTTTTTTTGAAGTTAAGGAAGAAATAAATTTTACTACGCCGGATGAATTTCTGAAACCGAGCAATAATTCCCCTTTCAAAATCAAAATTACTCCTTTAACATCAAAAGAAAATTACATCGATGCTGTTAAAGAACTAAAAAAACATATTCAAAAGGGCGACATCTACGAAATTAATTACTGCATGACTTTTGAGGCGGAGAATGTAAAAATAAATCCGATGGCTGTTTTCTCTCAATTAAATTCAATAAGCAAAGCCCCTTTTTCCTCTTTCTTAAAAATAAAAGATAAGTATATTATTTCGGCTAGTCCTGAATTATTTTTAAGTAAACGCGGGAATAAACTATTTACAAAACCCATCAAAGGAACTGCAAAACGCGGAAATAATTTTAAGGAAGACGAAGGATTTAAAGCCGGCTTATTTAACAGCATTAAAGAAAGAACCGAAAATGTTATGATAGTTGATGTGGCGCGCAATGATTTATCCCGTGTTGCAAAAAAAGGAACTGTAAGGGCAGAAAAGCTATATGATATTGAATCTTATGAGCAGGTTCATCAAATGGTAAGCACCGTAAGTTGTGAACTAAGGGAAAATATTTCTTTCGACGATATAATTAAAGCCACTTTTCCGATGGCCAGCATGACCGGCGCACCAAAAATCAGAGCGATGCAGTTAATTGATGATTTTGAAGACAGTAACCGCGGTCCTTATAGCGGCTGTGTTGGTTATATTGATGAGAAGGGTGACTTTGATTTAAGTGTTCTTATCAGAAGTATTTTTTATAATGAATCTGAAAATTATTTATCATTCTCAGTTGGAAGTGCTATCACAGCTCAATGCGATCCGGAAAAAGAATATGAAGAGTGCTTATTAAAAGCCGCCGCTCTGAAAAAAGTTTTGGAAGGTTAACTATTTATTGAAGCACCAGTTTTTGGCTGGTAATCATTTTTTTATTCCTGTAAACTGCCACCAGATAATTTCCTTTAGCAAAAGTACCACAATCGATTTGTGTTTCAATACCATTTAAAGGTCCGTTGTAAATGATTTTACCTTCAATGTTTTTAATTTCTACCGACTCACCTCCGGCAAGACTATAATTTTCTAGGCGGATGGTCACAAAATTACTAGCAGGGTTTGGATAGACTTTTAAAGCGGTATTGTTTTTTTCCTGAGTTTTTATTCCGGTAACGCCTCCATTCTTATTGGCAAAGGCATATTCACCTAAACGCAGTGTATCAATAATAAATTTACCTGCAAAGGTGCCTATCTTGAATTTGAAATACTTGTCAACCAGCTTCCAGTCATCAGCTGTATTCCGTCGGTATAATACAACAATACTGTCATTCTGCACTTTAGTCAAACAAGTATCTAAAGCCCCATATGTACCGGATGTAACCATGTTCCCATCGAAATTCAAATGAAATTTCGATACAAATCCTGAACTTAACTTGCCATCCACACGCCAATAATGCTGATTGGAAATTTTATAATTCATAAAGTTGTTTTTGATAGGATCAGGTGCCGTAAAATTATGCTCTACACGGATAAAAGAAGAATCAACTCCGGGATTTGTAATGGCAATAATGCATTTTCCCATTGATTTTGTGAAATTGCCTGCGGTTTTATAAACACCATTATCAGCAGCAATTGCATCGGCAATTTTAGTATCATTATTACTTACTGCAAAAAGAGGAGCAAAAGGTAAATTCATTGTAAAGGTTTGATTAGCCCCACTCATGTAAATTTTCCTTATGGTTGGTTGCCAGTTATTGTCATAAAATGAAATTTCAAGAGGTACATTTGTAAAATATGCAGGTGCACCTGTTAATTTTTGTTTCACGTAAATGGTCGCCAAATAATTTCCGGGACCAACCATTGTATATTTTGAAGAGTCAATTGAGAAATGCGGCCATCCGCCATTAAATACCCAATCTGTAAAAAAGTTGCTAAGGGTTTGTGAGGATGAAGTTTCTAATAATGATTTGAATTCAGCACTATTCATATTTTGAAATGCCTTCTGAACCATGACATACTTTAAACCGTTGAAAAAAGCCGTATCACCCATGTAACTTCTTAAAGTATGCGCAACAACTGCGCCTTTCTTATATACATGATCACCATAAGTCCATTGATGCGGCACACCCGACACCGCCCAGAATTTATTCTCGCGGAAATGCGCATAATGCAACATGTCTTCATGAGTAGGCCGAATAGCCGCCATATAAGACGCTTTACCATATTGCCATTCCCTGAATAAATATTCACTATAACTTGCAAAGCCTTCGTTCAGCCACATATCTTCCTGCGTTTCGCAAGTCATTAAATCGCCCCACCAATGATGCGAAAATTCGTGCGCCATTAAAGTTGCTTCGTAAGCAACACTGGTTGCAACTTGAGGGTACGCAATATTAGTGGCATGTTCCATGGCACCATTATTAAAAGGAACTAAACAATAACCAACCCTGTTCCATTTATAAGGACCATAATAATTTTCAAACCCCGTTAAACAACTTTTAAAATTCACGAATCCGTTTTTCAAAGCTGTAGTATCACTTGGGCGTGCTGCTAAAATAATTGGAACAGTTCCTGTTGAAATTGTGTGTGTCCATGAAACCTGAGTATAATCAGCCACAGCCATCGAAGCAAGATAAGAAGGAATTTCTTGTTGAAGCACCCATTTCCGTGTCCTTTTTCCTGCAGAATAAACATCACTCATTAATGCACCGTTGCAATAAGAGGATTTTAAACTATCACAAGTGATATTAAATTCATACTGACTTTTCTCAACAAAATTGTCGAAGCACGGAAACCAAACCCTGCCGTAATTATGAGGCTTGGCACCAAAACCTACGCCTAAATTAAAGGCGTAATTGCCTGTAAAATAAAATCCGCCCCAGCCGCTTGGGTCGCCCTGAGGTTTGCCGTGGTAATATAATTTAATATCAACTGTATCGGTTGTATTATAACTTAAAGGAAGATTAACCTTAATAACAGTATCGTTGTATGTATAAGTTAAGTTCGTAGAATTATACTTTACCGAATCGATAAACATTTTCAATAAATCGAGCCGGATTTTATTTTGACCGTTAATTTTGGGTTTAAATTTAACCGTAGTATTACACCGGATCGTATCAGTAACAAAATCCGTTATGTTTACGTTAATTGTATATTTTAAAACATCAATTGTATCGCTTCGTAGGTTTTCAGCACTATAATAAATAGCTGCCATATTTTGAGCAGACTTATTTTGCTGACAAGTGCCAACTTGAGCCTTTAAAAAGTGACCTGCCGTAATAAGTAGGATTACAAGTAATACCTTATTTTTTATT
>CAZRNW010000210.1:1237-6598 GCA_964601535.1 uncultured Flavobacteriaceae bacterium | reverse complement strand
CTTTCAAAGCTAAAATTGTTCCCTGAGTAGAACTGAATACACCTGAACCGCTTCTTGTACTTGTTAAGAATTGTACGGTGTTATTTAAAGCACCTGCATGTTTACCATTTGAATTTAAAATCGCCATGATTGATAAAGCCGATGTTTCTATTGTTAAGGATTGTCCTTGCGAATAGGTAATAGAATGCGAAGAGCCAGTGAAGCTGCCATCTTTCGCCTGTTGTTTTACTAAAGCATTTAATGCATCATCACCTTTGCTTGTTTCTTTCATTGCATAAGCTGCATTCGCCATCATTGCTAACATGTATGGATCTTTTGTTTCCATTGCTTTTTTGTAAGATGTTTCGAATTCTTTTTTGATATCGGTATAACCTGCTTCAG
The DNA here is from genome assembly GCA_964601535.1 of uncultured Flavobacteriaceae bacterium. Classification (GTDB taxonomy): domain Bacteria; phylum Bacteroidota; class Bacteroidia; order B-17B0; family Aurantibacillaceae; genus JAHEYG01. Next base: position 6,217 of record CAZRNW010000210.1, on the reverse strand, counting down.
TTAATGCATACACGATATAAGAATTTAAAATATCATCACTGATTCTTCCGAAATCATGGTAAGCATGTTTCTCTCTTGCAAAACCACCTTTACCGTCTTTGTGACTGATTAACCAATTAGCAGTGCGGTCTAACATTTTCTGATCAATATCCTGACCGGCATTTTTCATATCCACAAATTCCATGATACCATAAGCAGTTAAACCTTCATGAGCCGGATTTGCACCAAACCACTCGTATCCTTTTTCACTTGATTCAAATGTTGTTAAACGTTTGTAACCACGGTTTAATAAATCAGATGCTTTTGCCAAAGTTTTTGTGTCTTTGCTGTCGGTTGATTTTAAATAATCTAATACCATTGCATTAGGATAAGCTGTACAAGAAGTTTGTTCGAAACAACCGTAAGGCTCCTGTAAAATACCTTCCACACCTTTCATTAAATCAGAAACTACGTTCGGGAAAGCAGTGAAAGTTGCTTTTAATGAACCGTTCACTAATTTATTGATTTCAAAAGTGTATTCTTTTTCTACTTCCTGAGCTGAGAATGAAGTTTGAACAGGGAATCCTTTAGGTGCAATTTTTATTTTTTGCGTGAATGCATCTCCTAATCCGCAAGCTTTGAAAGCGATTGTGAATTCTCCTGTACCAATTTTATCCAGAACTTTATAATCTAAATAAATTGTTTTAGCAGCACCCGGCATAATGGTTTGTACGCTTGGAACAGCAACTAATTCTTTTAATCCGTCAGGAGCCGTGATGGTGATTACACCGCCTAAAGGACCACTTGTATTATTTTTTAGAGTTAAAGGAATAGAAACAAAATCTTCAGTCGCCACCTCAACAGGAATTTTTGTTGTCATGCTGAAAGGTAATTGTGTGAAGAAATTTTTCTCCATTCTTCCAATGGTTCCATCGCTGCCGATACCTTCGATTGTAGTTCGGAAAGATGTAATATCATCAGAAGTATAGAACTCAATTGTTTTTTTACCACTGTAACCAACTTCAATATTCGGGTTCCAATAAATAGTGTTACGGAAATCAGTTCTTACTTCAACATTTTCCTGTTTCTCATAATTCGGAGCGTAAAACTGACGGGCACGGTAATAAACCTGTATTCCATTACCATTGTGGTTCGCGCGCTTACCATTTTCCATTTCATCTAAATCATCACCGCCGAATTTATCGAAACGACGATCAGCTACTACAGATTGACTAGCAACTTTAGCATCAAGGTTTGCATCTTTAGGCCCGTCCTTTGCTTTTTGCTCTTCCGCTTTTGACTGGTCGCGGGCTACTTTTTTTCCTTCTATTTTTTTAAAATTGCCTTCATCTTTTTTCAAGGGCTCCAACTCACCCTCTTTTCTAACATTATTGGCTAAAACATCTTTTAAAGCAGGTGCTTTTTCATTCGCCATTCCTGCAACTGCAGCCGGAACTTCGTTAACATCTTCAAAATCCGGAACTGCTACTCCCGATTTGGCACTTTTAGAACGGTGCTTTCCGCCTCCGCCATAATAACCATAATAGTTGTAATTCTTTTTGTACATGTAAAGAACCAAATTCTGATTATAATCTTGCAGGTATTGCGATTGCTGATAATAACCTTCAGAATTAAACATTAAAGAAACCGGACTCGTTAAATCCACTTTTTTAATTAAAAACTTTCCTTCGCTATCAGATTCGTATTCTGTACCGCCGGGGATTTTAATTTTTACTCCGGACATAGGTTTGCTGTCTTCGCCGTTATAAATAATACCACCGATTAAAGCACGCTCACCTAAATAATTAATAGGAGGTAATTCTTCTTCCATTAATTTTTCCCAGCCAAAACGTCTCCAGCCTGAAGTCATCATCACATAATCCAAAGCTTTATCGGCTTTAGGTTCTTTTGTATTGAAATAAAAAGCAGGTTCTTCCACTTTTTGTTTTAAATCCTGTTGCAATAATAATTGCGATAAAATGTTTCCTGATTTATCATCTGCAAAAGAAAGTAATTGGTCGTTAACAACAGCCATCGATAAATTAGCCGGCATTGGTAAACCACGCTCGTCTTTTACAGTTAACATCATTTTCACTTTTTCGCGCGGTAAATATTTGTCTTTATCTGTTTCAACTGTAATACTTAACTGCTTATGTTTGTTTACAAAAGCCAAACGCTCAGCACGTGCAATTCCTTTTGAATCGAATAAAGTGATTTGCGAAACGCCAACAGGAAATTCATCCGTTGAGAAAATAAATTTATTACTCCCCGGTTTTGCATCAATTAAAGTGGAGTAATATAATTTACCGCGAACCTGTGCTACAACAGCTAATTTTTCGGTTTCAGTAGTGTTGATGTTAACACCAACTTCACCAAGTCTACTGTTGTCGATATTTAAAACATAACCGCGTTCCAAAATAGAAGGTAATTTGAAAGTTTCTGTGATGCCTTCAGGTTTTGTAATTTTTACATGATAATTTTCGCCGCTTTGCGGATTAAATTTAAAAGCACCCATTCCTTGGTGAAAACTGGAGAAGCTTGCTACTTTACTTCCTTTTTCGGTTAACACTACACCTTCCACATCAGCAGGTTTTCCGAATTCATTCTTAGCAGTAAAGGCCACATTATTATCTAAACCACAAACCAAATCACCGCCTTCAGGGAACATGGTGAACTCAACTTTATTTAAGATAATAGGAATAGAACGCGAAATACTCTCTGTACTTCCATTATAATCTATCATTATATTCAACAAACCGTCGTTTGTTTTTAGTTCTTTCGGTAAATTAAATTTAATGTAAAGCATACCGTTCTCATCAGTCACATCTGCTTTTTCAACTATTTTTTGTCCGTTAAGATTAGCTACGAATTTGATTTTGTAATCAGATAGCGGTTTGTTTTCATTAGTATTTAATTCCAGCTTAGCAACAACCTCATCGCCTGCACCAAAAGCTTTTTTCTCGAAATCTAATTTCATTTTTAAATTCGGAAGAATAACATCCTGCACTTGCAAGTCTTTTTCAAATACATTGTCATCACCTTCGTTTTTCATCCAATTGGTATAAGCGCGTATTTTATACATACCGCCCAAAGCTTCTTTATCAATCATAAAATCGCCGGCCGCTTTACCGTTTTTCGCAATAACATTAATGCGTTTTTCAACAGTACCTTTTGGCGTTAATAATTCGATATGGATAATATCACTTTTGTTAGAGGGCTTTAAAGTAAGACCATCCCTTACATAAGCCGAAAACCAAATGTCATCGCCGGGCGAATAAAATGGTTTATCAAGTTGCAAATACACGCGGTCTTCAGGCGCATGTGCATTGTACTCGCTTAGTTTTTTCTTTAATGATTTTATGAAATCATTTTCCAGCGCAGCCTGATAATACGAGGCCGGTGTTATCCATGCAATGACAGAAGCTGTTAAAGCCGCTATTGCAAAGATGTGCGATAGTTTTTTGGTTTTTGTGGTTTGCATGATATCTATATTAAAATGTTAAACTTTTAATATTGAGATGCAGTCCTTAAAAAGATTCCATAAACTATTTTAATAGAAGTGTTAAAATAAGGCCCGGAAGGCCCGCCAATAAAGGGATTCAGAGGTTTAGAGCTGTTTGCGTCTTAACCAATAAATAACACTGTAATCGTTAAGCAAAGTATCCATACTGGCCTGCAGTTCCACAGGTTCAAGCGGACGGATAGTTTTATCGGGCAGGGTAACGTAGAGTCCGTAAAAATATATTTTATCGCTTTTGGGTTGAAAATATCTTAATCTTTCGCGCATGGCTTTGGTTAATTTACAGGTGTCTGCGCGGATTGTATCAGCTATTGGTTTTTTGTTCTTCTTTAAAGAAGCTGAGAAATCCTTATAATAAAGCATATAAAATTTATTCACCGGTAAATTACTTTTGTAATAATCCGAATAAGCATATAAATGCATTTTCCCCAGCTTTAAAACCTTTGAAGAAGAGTCAACCTTCAGTCCGCAAAAGAAAAATTTTGGCGGCACGACATCCGTTTTTTTAACACCGATAACTTTGTGTCCTTTATTTGTAACCTGATAAACAGTTATAACTGCAATGCCCGGATTTAAAAAACGCAGGTGGTACACATTATCTTTTACAGAACGGATTTCACAGCCCTTTACACGGACATCTATTTTAGGATTCCGTCCTTTTACTTTAATTGTAACATCAGATTCGGTTTCCAAATTAAATTTTTCGGGGCAAATAAACTCACACTTCGCCAAACCGGCCCGTACTTTTATTACGGAGGTTTTACCTCTACCCTGCGATAAACACAGGGTAGAAATAAAGATGAGTATGGCTAAGGATGTGAAACGCATTAGATGTCTACCGCTTTTTTAATTCTCTCCAAATTCGTATTAAGAGTCTGTACTCTGAAATTTATTTTTTCTTCAGATTTATCCAGATCTATCTTTTGTAACTTAAAAATGATCTCGTCCCCGCTTGCTTTTGTTTCTTTTAATTTTTCATCTTTCAGATAATAAACCCCGAAACTATTTGAAACCACAATCGCCAAATCTGCTCCATTCACAACGGAAACCGGGAAATTGGTAAAATCACGCGGACCAATCGGGAAAGTTGCATTGATACTCCGTCTGACAAAATATACCATTCGAACTGATATTCTTTTTCCATCCTGATCATTAAAATACGCGGTTGGAAGATCAACTGCTGAGCGGTCGCCATAATAATTGGGTTCCGACACAACCGGAGTTGATGTTTTTGCGCCATATATTTCTGCATTATTCAGAGGGCGATCAAAATTCCATAGTCCGGTTACACCAACAACTATCGATCTGTAGATTGATCCACCCTGAACATAGGCTTCAAATCTCTCGTTCTTATAATTACTTCTCATCACATGTGCTTCTGCATCCTGCTCAAGTTTGGAAAGCGAATCAGCCTGTGCTTTTACGATTTTACTGTGATGCAAACGGATCTTTTCATATTCTTTCATAGCTATCTCAAAATT
>CAZRNW010000210.1:0-1227 GCA_964601535.1 uncultured Flavobacteriaceae bacterium | reverse complement strand
CTTCTCACCAACGCCCGGCTTCGTAGTGATACTGGTGCTTTGTTTATTAATCTTGAAAGTCAATATATAATTTTTACCATTCGGATGGCGGCTAATGAATACATCTTCCCAAACTGTGCTTCTGAATTGGCTGGTGTAATTTGGATCGTTCGCATTTACTTCAAATTTAACTCCATCATAAACTGCTAATTCAGGGAACTCCTCCTTATCATAATCAATTATGAAATTATTTAAAGTTAAATTCGCTTTTCTTGGCGTGATCAATTTATTTGGGTCTAACAAGCCATGCTTAGCTAAGAATTCTTCTCTTTCTTTGCTTAAACTATTTAATTCTTCTTTATGAACCCGCGTTTCGTGTTCTTTATATTCCCATTTTTTTGCAACAGTATCTAAATAGTAAACATTGAATTTATTTTCATCGTTATGCGATAGTAAATTTACTTTCAAAGTTTTTCCGTCTTTTAAATAAACCGGAACAGAATCATCTTCAAAAGCCAACACTTCGAACATACCGGCGGATTCAAAAGGACGAATGATACCGGCGGAATCGTAATTCATTGGAATGCCGCTAAAGATCTGATCAACCTGATCGTGGAATTCACGGTAATTGATTTTTACTTTTTTCTTTGCGTCTTTGCCGTCTTTGGTTTTAAAAGCATTAGCCGGAACATGAATCACGCTTCCTGTTTTATAAACAATGGTAGTGTCTTTGGCATTATCTATTACAAAATTATCCGGTGCTGAATTCATCTCTGGTAATGGTGGATTTATAAACGCTTGCGAAGCATTTGAATCCTGATGCTTAATGGATTTATAAATCACAAAGGTTGCTGTAACCACTACAACTGTTGCGGCAGTTCCTCCTAAAAATGTTTTTAATCCTTTGGTTAACCAGGAAGCTTTACCCGCTGCAGAATAGCCTGCATAAAACTTATCGAAATTCATATTGTTGGCAATATCGCTTTCCGAAAGTGGCTGTTTATCTGTTTTTATTTTGTACTTGCTCATGGCAAAAAGTTTTATTTATGGTTAGAGTTTAGTGCTTAGTGGCTAATGTTAGGTGTTGTTTTAATTTTTCGAGAATTCGGTACAGTTTCATTTTGCAGGCACTTTCGTTCATATCTAGTATTTCACAAATTTCTTTGAAAGAACGTTTCTCGAAAAAACGCATGTTTATTAATTCCATGTCTTCTTCTTTTAAGGTTTGTAAAGCCTCAAATAATTGCT
>CAZRNW010000209.1:0-6601 GCA_964601535.1 uncultured Flavobacteriaceae bacterium | reverse complement strand
CGGCCTCGCGCAGCAGCGTGATGACGCGCTGCCGCGTGATGCCGTTGAGGAAGGTACCTACAGCAGTTACCTCAACAGCCGTTGTTACTTCTAATTATAACGGGCAAAACATCAGTTGTTTTGGATACAGCAATGGTACTGCGAGCGTTACTCCTAATGGCGGAACAACACCTTACACTTATGCATGGAATTCAATTCCTTCCCAAACATTATCTATGGCAACCGGATTAAGCGCGGGAGTATATTCTGTTGTCGTAACTGATATAAATAATTGCGCTTACACCACTACAGTTATTTTGACACAACCTGCATCTATCAGTTCTACTTTATCTGTTATTTCTAACTACAACGGACAAAACATCAGTTGTTTCGGTTTAACGGATGGTTCAGCAACTGCGCTGGCCTCGAACGGAACATCACCTTTTACATATACATGGTCTACAATACCTGTTCAAACGGGTACAGTAGCTACTGGATTAAGTGCAGGAACTTACAGCGTTATTATTACTGATGCTAATGGCTGCAACTATACACGAACAATAAGTTTAACACAACCTAATGCTGTTAACTCTGCTGCTTCAGTTACTTCCAATTATAACGGACAAAACATAAGTTGTTTTGGTTTAGCAGATGGTTCAGCCAGTGTGACCTCTGTCGGCGGAACAACACCTTTCACTTATTCTTGGACTACAGTGCCGACTCAAACAACAGCGAGTGCTACAAATCTTGTAGCCGGAACATATAGCGTTACTACTACTGATATAAATGGTTGTGCTTATACTACAACTGTAACATTATCGCAGCCTGCTCAGCTTAACGCAGTCGTTAGCAGTTTAAGTAATTATAATGGTTACAATGTTACTTGCTTTGGAAGCATGAACGGCAGTATTGATGTTAATGCGATTGGCGGTACGGGTACTTTAACTTACACCTGGTCTAACGGTTCGAACATGCAGGACCTTAATAATGTTGCTGCGGGAAGTTATTCGCTGGTAGTAACAGATATTAACGGATGTTTGGATACACTTTCAGCTAATTTAACGCAACCGACTGCGCTTGCTGTTTCTATTGATTCATTAAGCAGTTACAATGGTTACAATATCAGCTGTAGCGGTTTATCTAATGGTGCTGTTTATGTTACAGTAAGCGGCGGTGTAACAAATTACTCATACTTATGGAATAATGGTTCTGTAAATCAGGACTTAACTAACGTGGGCGTTGGCAATTATACATTATCCATTATAGATCTTAATAATTGTTTTATTTCCATCGATACAACATTATCACAACCACCTCCATTAACTTTTTCTTCATCTGTTAATCAGCCACTGTGTAATGGTGTTTCAAACGGTTCGGTAAATATTACAGTTGGCGGCGGAGTTAATCCTTACGGATATAACTGGTCGAACAGCACAACAAACGAAGATTTATCCAACATTACTGCCGGTACTTATACAATTGTTTACACTGATAAAAACGGCTGTAAAGATTCAGCAGTAATAAATGTTGGTCAGCCGCAAGCTATTGCAATGATAAAACAAATTGAAGGATTAAAATGCTACGGTGATACAATTGGTAATATTAATTTATCGATGAGTGGCGGAACATTACCTTTTAATTACTTATGGTCGAATGGTGCAACAACAAATAGTTTAACCGGTGTTGGCAGCGGAACTTATGCCGTAATTGTAACAGATGCTAATGGTTGTATTTATAATGACACTACTACATTATCGCAGCCTGATTCATTACAAGTGAATTTAAGCAGTCCATTGCAATTTAATGGATATAATATTAGCAGTTATAATGGAAGCGACGGATCCATAACATTAAATATTATTGGCGGCACATCGCCTTACACATTCCTTTGGTCGAACGGAAACACATCACAAAATATATTTAACCTCACTCATGGCAGTTATTTCGTTACTGTGACTGATACAAACGGATGTAGAATATCAGCCGAAATTATTTTAACGCAACCTTTAGTTCTGGAAATGCCGCAGGGTATCTCGCCAAACAACGATGGCAAAAACGACTTCTTTGTTGTACATGGTATTGAGGCTTTCCCTGATAATGTTTTAACCATTTACAATCGCTGGGGAAATATTGTTTACAGCAAAAAAGGATACACAAACGATTGGGATGGAATCAGTAATAACGGACAAGCTTTACCTGACGCCACCTACTTCGCCATCTTAGAAGTAAATAAAGATGAAATTGTTTTAAAAGGATTTGTTGAATTAAGACGTTAAAAAATTAATTAAAGAAAATTATGAAAAAAATAAGTCTAATAATTATCGGCGTACTTTCTTTAACAAATATGCTTGCCCAGCAAGATGTAATGGTAAGTCAGTACATGTTTAATGGTTTGTTTTTAAATCCGGCGTACTCCGGCAGCCATAAATACTACAGTTCAAGTTTATTGCACCGCACGCAATGGGTTAATTTTTCCGGAGCGCCAAAAACTTTATTGCTTGCGGTCGACGGTCTGGTTCCAACCAAATCAGAAAACATGGGTGTAGGATTAATAGTTTCGCACGACAGAATTGGTGCTACCGAACAAACCGATATCTATGCTAATTACGCTTATCAGCTAAAATTAAAAACAGGAAAATTAGCTTTTGGATTAAAAGCGGGTGTTTCTAATTATGTTTTTAAAAGTGATAACCTTACGGTATGGGATGCAAACGACGAGGTATTTACAGGAAGAAGAACAACATGGTTGCCAAAATTTGGTTTCGGCGCTTATTACTTTTGCGAGAAGTGGTATGCAGGTTTGTCAATTCCCACATTATTAGCTTATGACCCTAATTACTCATTTGGAGTTGATGTAAATACAAGTTCGTTTATAAACCGGCACTATTACGCTTACGGCGGATATCTGTTTAAATTAAATGAGGAATTTAAATTAAAACCATCAGTGCTTGTAAAATATTTGCCGGCTGCACCGGTTGAAGCCGATTTAAACATGAATTTACTTTATAAAGACCGTTTCTGGCTGGGAGTTTCGTACCGGTCGATGGATGCTGTAGTGTTTATGCTGGAATATCAAACCAATACACGGTTCCGTGTTGGTTATGCCTTTGATTTAACCACTTCTAAAATCAGAAAATACTCGGCCGGCACACATGAAATCATGATTGGCTACGACTTTGGCAAAAATGTAACAAAAGAAAAAACAACACGCTATTTTTAAAACCGAAGAATATGAAATTAATTATTCCTACAGCAATTGCACTTACACTAATTTTTGGTGGCTGCTCAAAAGCATTATACAAAAAAGGGGTGAAAAATTATGAAAAGCATGCTTATCAAAAATCAATTGAAAATTTCGAAAAATATTTAAGCACTCACAATGAACCAGCCGACGCAAAAATAAAACTGGCAAACGCGTATCGCTTAACAAACGACATACCTAATGCGGAAAAATGGTTTTCACAGATTGTAGTGTTGCCGGAAAGTGAGCCAATTAATATGTTTTACTATGCTAAAATATTAATGGCTCAGGAAAAATATGACGCTGCTAAAGTTTGGTTCACGAAATATCTTGATAAAGTACCGGATGATTTTGTGGCTGAAATGCTGCTCGTTTCCTGTAAATCAGTAAAAACATTAAAACAGGATCCAAGCTTATATACAATTAAAGAAGCTGAAATCCCTGAGATTGCCACAGCTTTTGGACAAACACCGTATGGAAAAGGAATTATGTTCACGGCCGATAAAGTGACGTTTAACAATTCGCAAACTTCGAACTGGACCGGCCGTTCTTACGTTGATATTTATTTCTCGGCAAAAGACGAAAGCGGAAAATGGATGAGCCCAATGTTATTGAAAGGAGATGTAAACGGCAGATACCATGAAGGACCTGCTTGTTTCAGTAAGGACGGGAAAGTTGTTTATTTTACCAGAAGCAACTATATTAAAAGAAAAAGAATTAAAAGTTCTAAAGACGAGAACAATTTGAAAATATTCAGAGCTGAATTGGTGAATGACAAATGGACCAATGTAACGGAAGCTTCATTTAATAGTGATGAGTACTCTTGCGGTCATCCAGCTCTCGCTGCGGACGGTAAAACTTTGTACTTTATTTCGGATATGCCCGGCGGAATTGGCGGAACAGATATTTATAAAACAGTTTGCGATGGCGCCGCCTGCTCTAAACCTGAAAATCTCGGAGCCACTGTTAATACAGGTGGTAACGAAATGTTTCCCTACATACATAGTGATGGAACTTTTTATTTCTCCTCTGATGCTCACAACAATCTGGGCGGTTTGGATGTATTTATGACCTATTACGACGGCAGTAAATGGTTACAAGTTGAAAATTTAAATTTTCCGTTAAATACTTCTAAAGATGATTTCGCTTTTGTAATTAATAACGATAACAAAACCGGATTCGTTTCATCAAACCGGGATGAAAAAGATAAAATTTTTGAAATTACCAAAAACGATCCGACTTTTATTTTATCGGGGGTTGTAAGTCAAAAAGGAAAGCCTGATCAATCTATCGATTCTGCTGTTGTTGAAATACATAATTTAACTACTAAAACTACTGACATGCTTCTTACCGGCAAGAAAGGTAATTATAGAATTAAATTAAACGCTAAATGTGAATACATGATAAAAGCCTGGAAGCCTATGTATTTTACAATAACACAACCACAAAATTTCTGTATGATTGGTAAAAAGATCTCCGAAAATTTCACTGCAAATTTTGTACTGGATCAGATTATTATTGAAAAACCTATTGTTCTTGAAAACATATATTACGATTTAGATAAATGGTTTATCAGGGAAGATGCTGCGAAAGAACTGGACCGTCTTGTACAAGTCATGGCAGATAATCCAAAATTATGCATCGAATTAAGTTCACATACTGATTCAAGAGCGGGTGACCAATATAATTTGGTATTATCAGATAAGCGCGCAAAAGCAGCCGTTGAATACATTATCTCCAAAGGTATTGATGCCAAACGAATGAAATGGAAAGGTTACGGCGAAACGCGTCTGGTAAATAACTGTAAGAATAATATAGAATGTACCGAAGAGGAACATCAGAAAAACAGGAGAACTGAATTCAAAGCCATTAAGATTAACGGATTTGTTGTAAGCACCTACTCTATTGATAAAAAATAATTCGTTTTGAATTGATTTTGTTATTAAGATTTGTATTCATCGGCACTCCGGGAGCCTGCTTAAATACGAATTAATAAAACGGAATTATTTAGCAGTCACCTTAAACTCCGTCCTTCTGTTCTTAGCTTTGTTTTCTGGAGTATCGTTAGGAACTTTAGGTTTTGTTTCGGCGTAGCCTTTAAAGCTTAAACGGGTGGCTGCAATTTTTCCGTTCGTAATTACATAATCATAAACTGATTTTGCGCGGTTGGTGGATAATGTTTTGTTCCAGTCTTTTTTTCCGCTATTGTCGGTATGTCCGCCTAATTCAATTTTTACGCCGGGGTTTTTATTTAAAAAGAAAATTAATTTATCGAGCTCAGCTTTACTCTCCGGTTTTAATTCCCATTTGTCCACATCAAAGAAAACATTTTTCAATTCAACAGTACTTCCTGTATCAATGGGCTGTAAAGGAATATCCAGCAAATAAGGTTTATTAAAATCGGCTTCCTTTCCTTTTAATGAAAAATTATCGCTGTAAAATAAATAACCGTCTTTGCTTACGTTTACAATGTAATTTTTGTTTCCTGTTAAGGGTACAAAAAATTGTCCTGCTTTATCTGAATAAGATTCCGCCACACTTTGCTGTGTTTCCAAATCAATTAATTCAAATTTCGCGGAAACAGCTTCTTTTGTTTTAGCGTCGTAAGTCTTTCCTTTTACATAGGTTAATTTTTCAGGTCTTACATCTTCCGGTAATTCAAATTGGTAAATATCCAATCCACCATTTCCTCCGGTTTTATCACTGGCAAAATAAGCCAGCTTACCACTTGGGTCCACTAACAAACTATTTTCATTGGCATAAGTATTTATAGGGTAACCTAAATTAATTGCGTCTCCCCAAGAACCATCAGGCTGGCGTTTGCTCATGTAAATATCTAAACCGCCCATTCCCGGATGACCTGCACTGCTAAAATACAAAGTTTGATTATCAGGATGAATGAAAACAGATTCTTCCTGATCGTCGGTATTAATTTTGTTACTCAATTTTACAGGTGTTCCGAATTTTCCGTCGGCACCAATAACACTCATGTAAATATCCTGTTCTTTAATCGCACCACGGTTTAATAATCCCCTCACGAAATACAAAGTTTTTCCGTCGCTCGAAAAAGAAGGTTGTGTTTCCCAATTCGCCGTATTTACGGTCGGACCAATATTTACGGGTTTGGTCCATTTGCCATCGCGTTTTTGAGAATAAAAAATATCGCAGCTGCCATAACCTTTTCTGTCAGGCGAACCATAATCACCCGACATTTCCATACACGAAGCAAAAAACATATAATTACCATCTGCAGAAATACTCGGTGCCCCTTCGTTACCTGATGTATTCACACCAAACATTGGCATCGCTTCTTTCCAATCGCTGCCTTCTTTTTTACTTAAATAAAAATCTTCGTTGCGTTGTTGTTCGCTTAAAACAATT
>CAZRNW010000208.1:0-6630 GCA_964601535.1 uncultured Flavobacteriaceae bacterium | reverse complement strand
TGTACAAAAAAATATCCTGACCCTGAATTAATGATCCGTACAAGCGGTGAGCACCGTATCAGTAATTTTTTATTATGGCAGTTGGCTTACGCAGAGTTTTATTTCACCGATACCCTTTGGCCCGATTTCAGAAAAAAAGAATTTTACGAAGCTATTGCAGCTTACCAATCACGCGAACGCCGTTTCGGAAAAACAAGCGATCAATTAAGTCAGAAAAACTAAATGAAGTTATATTTCCATTACATAATTTTATTTTGTTTGCTTTCTGCATCTGATTTGTTTTCACAAAAAGATTCGTCTTCTGCTCTAAATTTTGCGCAACCTAAAGAATACACCATAGGAGGCATTGAGGTAAGCGGTGCTAATTTTACTGATCAAAATGTAATCAAGCTTTTATCAGGGCTTGTACAGGGAGATAAAATAAAAATTCCGGGCGACAAAATCTCAGACGCGATTAAAGCTTTGTGGAAGCAAGGTTTATTTGAAAACATCATCATCTATCAGGATAAAGTAATCGGCAATGATGTGTTTCTCCGGATTGACATTACTGAACGTCCGCGATTGTCTAAATTTTCTTTCAGAGGAAAGGTCCGTAAAAATGAGCAGGATGAAATAAGAGCAAAAATCAGACTTGTGCGCGAAAAGGTAGTCACCGATTATGCTTTAGGTTTTGTCCAAAATTCCGTAAGAGACTATTTCGTGAACAAGGGATTTTATAATGCAAAAGTTACAATTACACAGGAACCCGACCGTACTACAAAAACACCTCACACTATTTTATACATCAATGTAAGCCGCGGAAAAAAAGTCCGTATCAAAAATTTAACCTTCCATGGTAACGAGCAAATCGCAAGCTGGAAACTGCGCCGTAAAATGGAAGACAGCAAACCCTTCCGTTTTTACAATCCGTTTAATTCAGGAAAATATTTAGAAGATAATCTCGAAAAAGATTTACCCGCAGTAATTGCGAAATACAACAGTAAAGGTTACCGTGATGCCCGCGTTATCCGCGATACAATAACTTTTGTAAGCCGTAAACGTGTAAATATTGATGTTTACCTGGAGGAAGGCCACAAGTTTTATTTCGGAAAATTCAAGTGGTTCGGAAACACTAAATACAGAAGCGGTCAACTCGATACTGTTTTAAACATTAAGCAAGGCGAAGTGTTTGACCAAAGTCATCTCGAACAAAAATTATATAATAATCCAAATGGTTTTGATATTCAGTCGCTCTATATGGACGATGGTTATTTGTTTTATCAGATAAATCCGCAGGAGGCAAGTATACATAACGACACTATTGATTTCGACATTCACATGTACGAGGGGAAGCAAGCCATTATCAATAAAGTTACCGTGAAAGGAAATGATAAAACCAACGATCATGTAATTTACAGGGAGATAAGAACAAGGCCGGGACAATTATTCAGGCGTTCTGATATTATGCGTACCATCCGTGAATTATCGCAGCTCGGATATTTTGATCCTGAAAAAATGGTGCCGCAGCCCATTCCTAATCCTGCAGAAGGAACAGTGGACATTGAATACAGTGTTGAAGAAAAACCGAACGACCAGATTACGCTTTCGGGCGGATGGGGTGGTGGCCGTTTAATCGGAACGCTCGGTGTTACTTTTAATAATTTCTCGATGCGGAATTTCTTCAAGAAAGAATACTGGAAACCTTTACCTACAGGTGATGGCCAGCGCTTCAGTGTTCAGGCGCAAACCAATGGTTTGTATTATCAGTCGTACAATATTTCGTTTACCGAACCATGGCTCGGAGGCAAGAAGCCCAATTCACTAACGGTTTCCGCCTTCCACTCTACTTTCTCGAATGGCGTAAAAAACAAAATTAAAATTGACGGCGAAAAAGTTTTGAATCCGGCTAGAAGCACCATGAATATCTGGGGTGGCTCTGTAGGATTTGGAAAACGTTTAAAATGGCCGGATGATTATTTCCAGGCCTACGCCAGTTTAAGTTATAATTATTACGACCTGTTTAAGTACCCGTATTTTATTTTATCTACCGGTTACGCCAACGATGTTAATTTGGGTATCAATATTTCACGCAGCAATGTCGATCAAACTATCTACCCGAGAAATGGCTCCAACTTTGTTTTTCATGGACAATGGACGCCGCCTTATTCTTCCTTCAATGGAAAAGATTACGCAATTTCTTCTGCTCAGGACCGTTATAAATTTATCGAATATCACAAATATAAATTTACTGCCGAGTGGTTCACGCAATTAACCAACAAACGCTCTTCAACTGAAGGTAAAGAGTCGAGAAATCTGGTGTTGCGTACCAAAGTTGGTTTTGGCTTTTTAACTTATTACAACAAAGATGTTGGCATATCTCCATTCGAACGTTTTTATTTAGGTGGCAGCGGGCTGAGCGGTTATCAGAACTTTGTTGCGCGTGAAATAATTGGCTTGCGTGGTTATACTGACAACTCCTTATCATCTGCTTTGGGCGACCCAATTTGTTCACGTTATACAATGGAGTTAAGATACCCCATCACTTTAAATCCGCAAGCAACCATCTTTATTTTAGGTTTTGCTGAAGCTGGAAATTCGTGGACTAATTACAAACAATATAATCCCTTCCAGGTAAAACGAAGTGCCGGTTTTGGTTTGCGTGTGTTTTTACCAATGTTTGGATTATTAGGTGTTGATTACGGATGGGGATTTGATAATGTGCCGGGCAATCCCGGAATCGGAAACGGAAAAGGCCAATTCCATTTCACCATTGGAGGAACTTTAGGTGAGATGTAATCCAAAAAACGTTAATTTGAAGATATTCCGTATCTTGGCACAGCTTATGATTGCATAATAATTAAAAACAATAAAGATGAAAAAGATTATTTCAGTTTTAGCGATTGTAGCATTAAGCAGTTTCGCTGTTAAGGCTCAAAAAATTGGTTATGTAGATACTGATTATATTCTCACTAGTATTCCTGAATACAAAGCAGCACAGGGTGAAATCGATAAATTATCGGTGGATTGGCAAAAAGAAATCGAAGCCAAATACACCGAAATTGATAAACTTTATAAAGCCTACCAGGCCGATGCCATTTTGCTAACTGATGACATGAAGAAAAAACGTGAAAACGAAATCATCAACAAAGAAAAAGAAGTAAAGGAATTACAAAAACAGCGTTTTGGTGTTGACGGAGAATTATTTAAAAAACGTCAGGAATTGGTAAAGCCGCTTCAGGATAAAATTTACAATGCTGTGAAAGCTGTTGCGGAGCGCAGTGGTTTAGCAATTATTTTAGACAAAGCCGGACAGGTTTCAATTTTATATGCGAATACCAAATACGATAAGAGTGAAGATGTATTAACATACATGGGATATAATAAAAAATAATCAATGAAGTAGACATGAAAAATGTCACTTCATGATAAACAATAATTCGATAAGCTCAGTAATAAATAAAAAAATAGCGAATACAAGATATGAAAACAACAATTAAAAAGGCAGCGCTGGTAATTTTTGCGGTTGCAGCCTTTGCAGTAAATGCACAGAAAGTAGCACACATTCATTTGGATTCTTTATCCAACCTGATGCCTGAAACAAAAACAGCCAAAGGAATCGCTGAAGTTTATTTCAATGATTTGAAAAAAACAGTTTCGCAGATGGAAGAAGAATTTCAGAAAAAATATAACGACTACCTGCAAAATGAAGCAAGTATGAGTGATTTGGTAAAAAAGACCAAGCAAGACGAATTGCAGTCATTGCAAACCCGTATACAGGATTTTAATCAGCAGGCGCAAATGGATTATCAGAAAAAATCGGCTGAATTAACTGCTCCTATTATGGAGAAAGCAAAAAAAGCAATTGAAGCTGTAGCCAAAGAAAATGGCTATAAATACGTTTTAGACACAAGCGCCGGAAACGTTTTATATTCTGAAACAAGTGAAGATATTTTATTACTTGTAAAAAAGAAGTTGGATTCGATGCCACTGGCCAATATCCCGGGTGCTAATCCTGAAAAGCCAAAAACTAATCCAGGCCCAACAAAAGGCGCTAAATAAACATTACAAATAAAAACCAAAAACATGAATAAGACATTACTAAAAAAAGCATTGCTGTTAATTTTTGCAATTGAAACTTTTTCTTTTGCAAAGGCACAAAAAATGGCGCACATCGAATTAGATTCTTTAGTGAGCATGATGCCTGAAACGAAAACAGCCAAAGATGTAGCACAAGCATACTGGAAAGATTTGGAAAAAACAGTTATCAGTATGGATAATGAATTTCAAACCAAGTACAACGATTACCTGACCAATCAATCAACAATGAGTGAGCTGGTAAGAAAAACCAAAGAAGAAGAATTACAGTCGTTACAACGCCGTATTGAAGATTTTAAACAACAGGCACAAATGGATTATCAGAAAAAATCTGCCGAGTTAACTCAGCCTATTATGGATAAAGCAAAGAAGGGTATCGAAGCTGTATCTAAAGAAGGCGGATATAAATATGTTTTAGACACAAGCACCGGCAATGTACTTTATGCAGATCCTGCTGATGACATTTTAATAGCTGTGAAAAAGAAATTGGATTCTATGCCATTAGCGACAATTCCCGGAGCAGCCGGTACAGAAAAACCAAAAACAAATACTGCGCCTAAAACCACACCAAAAACCGGCGGTAAATAACATTTATTGTAATAAAAGAAAAACCCTTCGCTTCTCACGGAGGGTTTTTTATTTGTATCTTTAGTATACTGAAACAGGCTGTTAAAATACTCATCCCTTTTACTTTCTTCATTTCCTGTAGCGGCGAAAAAAAAGAAACCGTAATCCCTGATTATGTTTTGGATAAGGAAAAATTCAGCGATGTTATTGTTGATTTTTCTTTAGCCGAATCTGCTGCAGGAATTAATATTACAGGAGTGCCCGGACAAAAAATTGATACAGTTTATGCTTTTAATCCTTTACTCGATAACAATGTGAAGCGCGTTACGTTTGATACGACGCTTTATTTTTACAGTCACCACCCGAAATTATTTAAAGAAGTTTATTTGCTGGCATTAGAAAAGCTAAGTAAAATTCAGGCTTCAAGGAAATAAGCTATTTGCCCCGTAACAACCAATCTGAAGGATCCATTGTTTTCTGCCCTTTCCAAATCTGAAGATTTAAAGAAGATTTCCCTTCATCTTCATTATGCAAAACAGTACCAATGCTTTGTTTCAGGCTGACTTTTTCCCCTGTCTTAACGCTTACATCGCTGATGTTTGAATACACGCTTAAATATTCACCATGACGGATAATAACAAGCTTTCCGCCTGTTGGAGAAATTGAAATAGCTGTTACTTCCCCTTCAAAAACCGCGCGCGCCTGTGCGCCCATTGATGAACAAATTTCAACACCATTATTAAACATCATAAAGCCTTTTATGGCGGGATGCTCATGTTCGCCATAAGGTTCGCAGATATAACCTTTAGTTACCGGCCATGGTAATTTACCGCGGTTATTTGCAAAATCGTTACTTAGCTCAACAGCTTCTTCGCTTAATTCCGGAATTACGGCATCTTTCTTAATTTCTTTACTGTCTTTTATCTTCGGGGTTTTCGGATTTTTCTTGTCCGGTGCTTTTTTAGCCGCGATTGCTGCTGCTTCTTTGGCAGCCTCTTCTGCTTTACGTTTTATTTCATCAGCAATTAATTTTTTAATGGCTAATTGTAAATTTTCTGCGTCGCGTTTTTTCTTTTCCAATTCGTCTTTAAGTTCTTTTTCTTTCTTCTGTAGTTCCGTTAATACAATTTCCTGGCCCTCTTTTTCTTTATTCAGGTTCCCCTTTTCTTCTTCTTCAGTTCCTAACAAGACATTTTTTTCATGTCGTTTTTCTTTCAGTTCATTTATTTTTGCAATTAAAAGCGTTTGCGCGTTAATAATTTCCTGCGCTTGCTGTTTTCTGAATTGAGAATATTGCTGGAAATATTTCAGGCGCATGTATGCCTGGTTAAAATCACCCGAGGCAAAAATAAAAACAAGCCGACTATACGAGTCGCGGTTGCGTTCTGCAAAATAAATCATCCGTGCATATTCGCCTTTCAGTTTCGCCAAATTTTCCTTGAGCTTCTCAATTTCTTTTTCGTTCCGTTTTATCCCGCGGTTCAATTGATTAATCTCGGCCATAATGGTGCTGATTAATTCTTCACGGATACTTATTTTTTTATTGATAGCTACAAGCTGGTTCAGAGATGCTTTCTTCCCCACTTTGGTTTCATTCAATAAAGAATTGATTTCGTTAATCTCCTCGTTCAGTTTTTTCTTTTTGTTCTCGAGGGTTTGCTTGGTCTGCGGCGCTTTGGTCTGTGAAAAAACATTTGAAAAATTAACGCAGTAAAAAACCAATAAAATCCAAACGGACTTTACACTAAGGTTTTTTAACTGGTATTGGCTCATACTTTGGTGGTATGTTTATGCTGATTTTTTGAGGTACATTTTTCTCAATACGAACATAGTCAATTTTAAGGTTCACTTTCTTCTCAGCCACTATGTCAATATTAACATGGCGTGGTGCATAAACCGAGTCGCTTTTAGCCGGATATTTTTCATAATTGGCTGTAAAGGTGCGGTTAGTTTCTATATCTATAAACTCGTTCCTGAATATTTTAAAAG